>NZ_JBICII010000033.1:0-61469 GCF_043101865.1 Pseudomonas sp. zjy_15 | reverse complement strand
CCCTGAGTGCGGCTGATGTGCTTTTGGCGGAGTGGCTTCCTGAAGGCAAACGTAAAGGCCGCGAGTGGGTGGCGGCGAACATCGCCCGCGGGGATCGGCAAGCCGGTTCCTTCGGTGTATCGCTCGACACAGGCCGGTGGAATGATTTTGCTGACAGCGGTGCCCATGGCGGCGACCTGGTGTCGCTGCTGGCCTATCTGCGTGGATGCGGTCAACTGGATGCGGCCAAGGAAGTGGACGACCGCCTGGGCCTTGGTCTCTTCAAGCTTACGGTTACGGATGCGCAGCAGCTCCAAAAACGTCAACAGGTGTCCGAGCGCGAGCGTGCCTCTTGGCGCCTGCGTGAACAACAGCTCCAGGAGGAAAAGCAGCTCCAGGCTGCCCGTGAAGCCGCGCAGCTTTGGAAAGTAGCGAAGGCCGCCGATCCACTGCACACCTACCTGCTGGCTAAGGGGGTGAAACCGCACCTGGTGCGCCAGTTGGGACAAGGGCGGTTGGTGGTGCCGCTCTGTGATAACGGGCGCTTGGTGAACCTGCAGATCATCACGCCGGATGGCAGCAAACGCTTTCTGATGGGTGGGCGTGTCCAAGGTTGCTATTCGCCACTGGGCAAACTCTCCGAGGGATGCCGCCTGTATGTGTGTGAGGGGTGGGCCACGGGCGCCACGCTGCACCAAACCACCGGGTGTCCGGTGGTCTGTGCGATGAATGCCGGAAACCTTAAGGCTGTAGCCATGGCCATGCGTGAGCGCTATGGCGCCACGCTTGACCTAGTTATTGCCGGTGACGATGACCGCAGCACGGCTAGTAATCCGGGAAAGCGTGCTGCCAACCAAGCCGCTCGTGCTGCCGATGCTCGTGTGGTTTTCCCTGAGTGGCCCTCTGACGCCCCCTCCGCCCTATCCGACTTCAACGACCTGCACCTCTGGCTTGCGGGTCAATCCAACAAGAGCTGCAAGCCATGAGCACACATGAAAAGCCCCCGACCTTGAGCCTGGTGGGCGAGCCACAAGCACCTGCATTCGAAAAGCTGGAGCGGCCCCGCTACGCAGTTTACGAGCACCCTTGCACCGTGGAGGGCAAGCTCTACAAGGCCGGCACCTGGTATCACGGATTGAAGCAAAGCGGGCCTGATGAGAAGGCCATTCCGGTCGATCACTGGATCTGTGCCCCCCTGAATGTGGAAGCTGAAACGATTAATTCAGAGGACGGCACTATAGGCCGCTTGCTGTCGTTCACTCACCGGGGGCGGCGCATCGAATGGGTCATGCCTATGGAGGCACTGGGTGGGAAGGGTGATGAGGTATTGAAGGTGCTGCTAAGTCGCGGCCTAGTCATCGAGCACCATCAGCGCCGCCAGATCGTGCCCTACTTGGCCAGCCACCAGTCACCTGAGTTGGTGATCGCTACCACCAGCAAGCCGGGTTGGCATGAGTCGGGGGCGTTTGTACTGCCGTCTCGCGTCATTGGCGGGGACAACGTGCGTTTCCAAGACTCTGGCAGGGCGGCCAACATTTTCACCAGCAAGGGCACCGTCGACGGCTGGCAGACCGAAATTGCCGCCCGGTGTGTGGGCAACCCCGTGTTGATCCTGTCAGTTTGCTGTGCCCTGGCGGGCCCTTTGCTCGCCAAGGTGGGGGTGAATGGCGGCGGCGTGCACCTGGTGGGTGATTCGTCGAGTGGTAAATCCCTTGCCCAGCTCCTCGCAGCGTCCGTATGGGGCAATCCTGGGGCGTTCGCCGCTTCCTGGGACGTATCGAAGGGCGGTATCGAGATCGAGGCCGCATCGCGTAATGACACCATCCTGATCCTGGACGAAATCAAGCGGGCTGACCCGAAGCGGGTTCAGGAAATGGCGTATGCCATTGCCAACGGCATGGGTAAGGGCACCATGACCAGGGAGCGAGAGGGCCGTGCCAAGCTGACCTGGCGTGTCCTGGCGCTATCCAGCGGGGAGCGTTCACTGTCAGACCACGCCGCCATTGGTGGCAGCAACGCCCACGCCGGTGCCGAGCTGCGCATGGTGGATGTCAATGCGGGTACTCGCGCACACCGCGCTTTTGATGACGTGCATGGGTTGACGGGGCAGGAGTTTCACCGGGTTGTGAGCGATGCCGTCACTCAGCATTACGGCCACATAGGCCCGGCGTTCGTGGAGTCGCTCATTCAGCATCCGGAAGATCTGCACAGCGCATTCCGGCAGGTACGGGAAGCCTTTGCTACCGAGAGTTCTCAGGCAGGCCGGGTAGCGGATCGCTTCGCAATCATGGCGCTGGCTGGTGAATCGGCTATTCGCCGCAAACTGCTGAAATGGCCGAAAGGGACTGCCATCAAGGGCTGCCAAACGCTGTTCAACGAATGGCTGCAAACGATGGGTGACGGTAGTGCAGAAGATCGTCAAATACTCCGCGGTATTAGCGAATTTATCGCCTTGCACAGTGATAGCCGTTTCTCAGACATATATGCCGAACATGCCAATGTCACTGTTCGTGAACGTGCTGGTTATTACCAGGTTGATTCCGATAAGCGTCTTTACCTGTTTAATACTCCTGGCCTCAGCGAGGCAGCGTCTGGATTTAGCCAGGCTCGAATAGTACGCGCCTTGATCGGCGTGGAAGCTTTGGTGCAAATGGATAGTGAAGATAATCGGTGGACGAAAAGGCGACGCACGCCAGGTGGCGGGAGTTCCCGTTTTTACGTGATTGACCCCGATAGGCTAGAGAGAGAGGGGTAAGCCGGCCGCGCTCCCCCATAAGTCACGAGCGCAGTGCTGTTTTTGATCGGGAACACCGGGAACACCGGGAACGGCCAGAGAATACGGGGCTTCTGGCGTTCCCATTTAAAACACAAGAGTGGGAACATGGGAACACAACTCTGTTTAATAGGGTACGTCCCCCCATTTTGTTCCCGGTCAAAAAATTGCGGGAACAGAAAAATGCTCTGGAGGCCGCATTCTAGAAGGGTTTTCCCGAAAATCCCGCGTTCCCCGTTTTTTTTCAAATCAGACGCGGTAAATAGGGGTGTCGGTGGTTTTTGTTGACAGATACCTGAAGCTTTGACCTATGCGAGTGTTTTGCACGCCAGGTGGTGGGGTTGAGGCAAGCCGCCGACCGTGACCCCCCACCCCCTTGGCGAGCCGCTTTGAGCCGTTGCCGTCTGGCATCAAATGATGTCTGCACCATACTTATCATCGCTGTCCGTTTTGATGCCGCCCGCCTGATTAATGAGATCGATAGTTGTCCAGGGACCAGAGCGACCACGGAATATCCTTACCCCTTGACCTATTAAGCACCGCTCAACATCGGAGCGCCGTTGATAACCTGTAACCTGCTGAAGGTCCTGGAATGTCAGCACACCAGGTACGGCCTTAGTCATGTCAATATGTCCAGCTGCTGGAGTACCTGTCTTTGCTGTTCCTCAGTGAGTTGCAAGATTCGATCAATAATTGTGCTTCCTGCTGTCTTTAAATTTGAAGGCTTTAGAGTATGGGAAAAACTGAACTCTGAAACAAAGCTGTGCCCGCAGTGCGGCTCAAGACAAATGCAATAAAGTTTTGCATAGGTTGGTGACTCTTCTTCCACTCTAAAAATACGTGCCTTTTTTCCACAAGATCCACAATAAATCCGCATTCGTTGCGCCTCAAAAGGACGGATAAGCGTCAGCTGTATGTTAATATTAACATGCTGGTGCGGCATGTTGCGCATGTTTGCGACGATTGCACGTTTTAGACTAACTACCTTCGCTAAGTGAGGCTCTTAATGCCCCGATCACTTGTAACTTCCTGGAAGCGTGTCGCCACCAGTGGGCCGACTGCTGACGGGCGAGAAATCAAAGCGCAGGACTTACGCGACTGTGCAGAAACCTATACGCCTTCGAAATACACCGCCGTTATCTGGGTGGATCATCAACGCGGCAATGGTGCACATGGCACGGTTTATTCAGTGCGCTTAATTGATAATGATCCTGACCTTGCAAAAGGCCGGGTAGCATTAGAGGTGAAGATTAAGCCAAATGCCCGTTTGCTCCAGTTGAATAGAGACGGGGAGAAATTGTTTTCCAGCGTCGAGATAACGCCAAACTTTGCTGGATCTGGTCGGGCCTATATGACTGGCCTCGCTGTCACTGATGAGCCCGCGAGTCTCGGAACTCAGGAACTCTTTTTCTCCAGGAAAGCCAGTACAGCCACCTATCACACCAAGGCCGTGCCGATGCGTCCTGCTCCCATGATTAAGGCGTTGGCTACCAGCTTGAAGCGCGTTAGGCAGGAGGTGAGCGTTCATGTGAGGGCTTTCAAAGAGCGCAAGTACCCAGCTAAGCCCGCCAAGCGACTGCTCTAGCCACGGTCGTACCAGGGCGCTTTAAATTTCAATTCAATAATTTAGGAAGAATCATATGAATATCCAAGCCGTAGATGTCGGGAGTCTTACGCCTGAGTTGCAACATCGCTTAACTTGCTTTGAGGCTGATAAAGCTGTGTACGTCGATCTGCAAAATAAACTTGTTGAGATAGAGCAAGAAAACCAGCGCCTGCTACACAAGGCGGTTGAGCTTGAAGGGCGAGCGAGTCGTACCGATGCATCCTGGAAAAGACTCGCAGGAACGGGCGAGATCGATCAAGCCAAAGTCAATGATGAAATCGAGCGCGCCGAAAAGCTTAGGAAAGAAGCCCACGCCATGCGTGCCACTGTTGATGCAAGGGCCAGTCTTGAGAATAATTTGATTCTGCAGTTGGCTGATGCGCGAAATAAGCTGTTTACTGAGCCCCGCGTACTCAATCGAGCCTATTGGCAAGCACAGCTTGAGAAGATGCTTGCCCGCGACGGCTTGCGCGAAGAGTTAATGCAAATTTTCACGTTGTCCAAGGCGCTATGTATCCTGGATTTGGAATCGCATAAAGAAGGTTTGTTGCGTGCCTGTAACGGCTCGCGCCAGATAGAAGAAAAGAAGAATGAATTTGTCTGGAGGGCGTTCGGGGAAGAGTTCGAGAAGCTCTTTGACGGTGCTGAGAAGGATGCACTGCCGCCAGCCTTGGCTACTGTTCCAAACGCACTCTCAAAAGAGGTGGCGGTGAATTCGCCCGCTGCGTTGCACAAGCTCAAAACCCTGAACGGCAAGTCCTGAGCCTACCCCCCCCCCCACCTGGCGCGCAAAGCTGCTATCACGATAGCTGCCGGCGCCGTGCGATCGGCCTCGCTAGTTTAGCGGATTTTTCGCAGCGTCCTTTGAGCGAGCGAGGCTCACCACTCGGCGTTCCGCACTCAGCTCTGAGATCGTGCAGCTGAGTGCAACCGCTCAAACCCTACTATCAAGACTGAAACCCTTGCCGTTACTCGGCTACGGGCGATTCACCCGCGCCCGTTGGATCAGAAAAGGTATCGCCAAAATTGAGCGGCGCACTCTGAAAAAATCCGGGCTAACCCCTATTGCCATTGGGTTATATGCTGCAGTGTGCTGCCAGGGGCGGGCAGTGTTATGTGCAATGGATTTGCATTCCTTTGCAAAACTTTGCACTCAGTGCAATGGCCGATCAGTTGCCAGAGCCCGCAGCGGGCCTGGGCCGGGCATTCAGTTGCACTACCCACGGCCTTTGCACATTTTTGCGACGTAAAGCGCGTCGGCGGGAGGGGGATAAGTGATTTTTCTCCAGCATTTTTTCGAGGCTGCACATTTGGTGACCGCTGGGCTAAGGGTGGATTGACAGCAGCAGCGGTGAATGGCGTACTGCCACCACTAATAGGGAGATTAGCAATGATCATCTTTGTCGCTGGGGTACATGGCGTAGGGAAAACCCACCTATGCCGAGAAATGTCGGGCACCGTCGGCGTGAAACACGCTAGCGCGAGCCAACTCATCAAGGAGGAAAAGCGGGCTGAGACCTGGGGCGATGATAAAATCGTTACAGAAATAGCGAGCAATCAAGATGCTCTCACCATCGCAGTCGATCGGATCTTGGCGCAGGAAGGCGCTCTGGTTCTAGATGGACATTTTGTTCTGAAAAAGGCTCCAGGTGTTTTCGCGGAAATTCCTATGGAGACCTTCCAGCGGCTCGGTCCGTCGGCAATCGTTCTCATCGAAAACGAGCCTCAAGTGGTCGCGCAGCGCCTACTGCAGCGTGATTCGAACGCTAACGCTGGGGATATTAAAAGTTTCATCGACTCAGAGAGACGGGCTGCTCTTCGCACGTCTTTAGAGTTGAAGATTCCACTGTTTGTAATGCATAACCCGTCAGCAGAATCTTTCGTGGATTGCATTGAAACTATTATTAATTTTTCTGCCAGGAATTGAGTTAGATGGAGCTTATTCAGAAGAAGTTTAAAAACATTGATTTGCAAGATGCTTTCTTTGCTTCTCTTTTGAAGGATTACAGTGAGTTCTCAGACTGGTTTGCACGTAAAGCTGAAGATACTGCATACGTGTTTGAGGATGAACGTGGGCATGTGAATGGCTTCCTCTACCTGAAGACCGAAGAGGATGCCGTTACAGATGTGATGCCACCTCTGCCTCCTAAAAGACGTATTAAAGTGGGCACAATGAAGATCAATGCTCGCGGAACCAAGTTGGGCGAGCGATTTTTAAAGAAGATTTTCGATCATGCCCTATATAATGGGGTGGATGAAATTTACGTAACTGTGTTTCCTCATCATGATGTTCTTATTGGGTTATTTCAGAAGTACGGTTTCACCCAGGTTGCAGAAAAGCACTCTGCCAACGGTGTTGAGTTGGTACTTCTCAAGACGCTGAGTAAGCTGCAGGGGGATCTCGTTAAGTCCTACCCTACTGTGAATAATCTAGAAGTAAATAGATACTTGCTTTCATTGAGGCCTGAGTGGCATACACGGCTTCTCCCTGATTCAATTTTAAATAATGAGAATGCGCGCATCATCGAAGATGTTTCTCATACCAATAGTATCCACAAGGTTTATCTCTCAGCGATGAGAGGGCTTGAGCATCTTAAACCAGGTGATATTCTTCTGATCTATCGGACCAGTGATGGCGTCGGTCCCGCTCACTATCGGTCTGTCGCAACCTCCGTCGGTGTGGTCGAGGAGTACCGGTCCATCTACACCTTTGCATCGCGGGATGAGTTCATGGCGTATTGCCAGCCATACAGCGTTTTCAGTGATGCTGAGCTGAATGACTTCTGGGCCAGAAAAAGATACCCTCACGTCTTCAGGTTTACGTATAATGCTGCGCTGAAGCGACGCGTGACCCGTGGCGAAATGATTGAGCAATTCGGACTGGATGCCAACGCATATCCGGGGTTCATGTCGCTCACAAAGAATCAGTTTGATTCCATCATACGGGCGGGCCAAATAGATGAAGGTATTGTTATCAATTAAGCCTGAGTATGCGGAAAAAATACTGCAGGGCAAAAAACGATTTGAATTCAGGAAGTCTATATTTAAGAATCCTGACGTCAAAACGGTGGTGATTTATGCCACCATGCCTGTCGGAAAAGTTATTGGGGAGTTTGACTTTGAAGAAGTACTCACTGATAATCCGAAGGAGATTTGGAGCCTCACAAGCAGGTTTTCGGGGATCACCAAAAAGTTCTTCAATGAATATTTTGATGGTCGAGAACTTGCACATGCTATCAAAGTGGCTGCGGTGAGACGTTACGAAACTCCTCAAAGTCTTAAGGAATATATTCCTAGTGGCTCTGCGCCTCAGTCGTTTTGTTACATAAGAGATTGACTTCGAAGCCCGCCTAGTGCGGGCTTTTTTATGTCTTATAGTGTGAAAGGCTTGGTTATATTGGCTAGTTCGTTTGCGTTAATGACTGCTTAATTGAATGACGCGGCGCTGCTCGGTACAGGGCCACTACCATGAACGTGACCCGGGATATGCAGGTTCACCTGCCCCACTGGGTCGAGCAGATCACACAGCACCTGTAGCACGTTCACCCCTTCATGTTCGGGCCAAGTCCTGGGCGCCTGTAGGTGTGGGTCGCTTCCGGTCGTCGCGTGATGTGGACGAAACGGGGACAAAACGGGGAAAATTCCAGGCCTAAAAGACAAATGGCTTACGCTGATTAGGCGTAAGCCATTGATTTTGTTGGTGGGCCCACACGGACTCGAACCGTGGACCAAAGGATTATGAGTCCTCTGCTCTAACCAACTGAGCTATAGGCCCTCAGTAAGTGGGCGGATTATAACGAGGGTTTCGCACCTGTGCCATCTGAAAGATCCGATAGTGCTATGCGAAGAAACGCGGCTGCGAATTCCTCTGGTGGTAGCGGGAGGCTGACGATGTAGCCCTGGATCTGCTCGCAGCCCTCGGCCGCCAGAAAACGCTGCTGGGCCTGGTTTTCCACGCCTTCGGCAATGATGGTCAACTGCATGCTGCGGCCCAGGGCAATGATCGCCCGGGCGATGGCGGCGTCGTGTGGGTCGTCGGGCAGGCCGCGGATGAACGACTTGTCGATCTTGAGGATGTCCAGCGGCAGGCGCTTCAGGTAGCTCAGCGACGAATAGCCGGTGCCAAAGTCGTCGATGGCCAGCTGTACGCCGAGTTTCTTCAACTGGTACAGCACGGCCAGGGCCTCTTCTGCCTGGCTCATGATGAAGTTTTCGGTGATTTCCAACTGCAGGTCACCGGCCTTCAACTGATGGTGCTTGAGCAGTTGTTCGATGCGCCGTGCCAGGTGTGGGTGGCGCAGCTGGGCGCCGGCAAGGTTGATCGACAGCGGGCCGAAGGGTTCATAGTGCTGCTTCCAGGCCTGCATCTGCCGGCAGGCTTGCTCCAGTACCCAGTCGCCGAGCTGCAGGATGGTGCCGTTCTCTTCCGCCAAGTGGATGAAGTGTTCCGGCGGTACCTCGCCAAAGGTCGGGTGGCTCCAGCGGATCAGCGCTTCAGCACCCACCAGGCTCTGGGTTTTAAGGCTGAGCTTGGGCTGGAAGCACAGGCTCATTTCGTTGCGTTCGACGGCCCGGCGCAGTTCATGCTCCAGGGCGATGCGCTCGCTGGCCTGGGCGGTGAGGTCGCGGGTGTAGGCTTCGACGCGGTTACGGCCTTTGGCCTTGGAGCGGTACATGGCGGCGTCGGCGTTGCGGATCAGTGTGGAGACGTCGGTGCCATCCTGTGGGTAAAGACTGATGCCGATGCTGGCGCTGGTGAAAAACTCGTGCTCGCCGGCCTGGAACGGTGCGTTGAAGCAGGCCAGTAGCTTGTTGGCGATAGTGCTGGCGTCACTGGGCTTGTGCAGGCCGGGCAGCAGAATAATGAATTCGTCGCCACCCAGGCGGGCTACGGTGTCAACGTCGCGTACCTGCTCTTTCAAGCGCTGGGCGATGCCCTTGAGCAGCAGGTCACCGACCGGGTGGCCAAGGCTGTCGTTGATGTGCTTGAAGCGGTCGAGGTCCAGGAACAGCACTGCGCCTTGGCGGTTGGAGACTTGCGCGCAGGTGAGTACGCCCTGCAGCCGGTTTTCGAACAGGGTGCGATTGGGCAGGCCGGTCAGCGGGTCGTGGTGGGCCTGATAGTCGAGTTTGGCCTGGGCGTGCTTGATGCTGGAGATGTCTGCAAAAACCGCCACGAAGTGGGTGATCTCGCGGTCGCTGTTGCGCACGGCACTGATGGTCAGCCAGCTTGGGTAAAGTTCGCCGTTCTTGCGCTTGTTGTAGATTTCGCCCTGCCAGTGGCCCTCGTCGGTAAGCTGGTGCCACATGGCCAGATAGAAAGCGCTGTCGTGCTGGCCAGAGGCGAGCAGGCGCGGGGTCTGGCCGAGGGCTTCGATCTCGCTGTAGCCGGTGATTTCACTGAAGGCGCGGTTGACGGCACTGATGCGCTGGTCAATGTCGGTGATCAACACGCCTTCGGCAGTGTTCTCGAACACGGTGGCGGCCAGTTGCAGCTTTTCTTGCATCAGGTGACGCTCGGTGATGTCGCGGGCGATGGTCAGCATGCAGTCGACGCCGGTAATCGGCAGGGGGCGGGCGGACAGCTCGCAAAGGCGGATCTGCCCGTCGCTGCGACGGATATGGCAGGTGAAGTCGCGCACGAAGCCGTCGCGGTTGAGCTGGTCGACCAGGCGTTTGCGCTCGTTGAGGTCGACCCAGATGCCCAGGTCCAGCGAGGTCTGGTCGATGGTTGGGTTGAGGGCGTAGCCGGTGAGGCGGCAGAAGCCCTCGTTCACCTCCAGCAGCAACCCGTCGCTCTGGCGCGACAGCAGCAGGCCGTCGGGCGAGGCGTGGAAGGCCTTTGCGAACTTTTCTTCTGAAGTTTGCAGCTGCTGCTGGGTCTCCTTCAGCTGGCTGATGTCGCGTACTGCCACAACCAGCGCGGGCGTGCCGTCCAGTTCGAAGGTTTCGGCCGAAGTCAGGCCGGTGAACAGTTGGCCGTTGCTGCGGCGGAAGCTCATTTCCAGGTTGCGGATACCACCTTGGTGCAACCTTTCAAGCAGGAGCGGGCCACTGCCTTCTATGCCCCAAAGGTCAAGGTCGGTGGCGGTGCGGCCAATGACCTGGTCTGGCGGCAGGCCGATCTGCTCTTCAAACGCCTCGTTTACCTCCAGCAGGCAGCCATCGCTGTGGCGGGCGATCAGCAAGATATCGGGGCACTGCTGGAATACCGAGGCGAACTTCTGTTCGGACAGGCGCAGGGCGTCCTCAGTGCGCTTGGTTTCGCTGATGTCGATCATCAGCCCGCGCATCACGGGCTGGTGGCCGTGTTCGATCATGCTGACGATGTTGCGTACCCAGAGGGGCTGGCCGTCAGCCCGGATCACCCGGTAGTCCAGGCTGTGGTCCCGCCCCGCTGCGGTCTCGCTGTCGCAGTAGGCCTGGGCCCAGAGCGCGTCCTCCGGGTGCAGGATGCTGCGCCAGAAACCGGGCCTGAGCCAGTCACTCAATGGGTAGCCGAGCAGGTCCTCGGCATGGGGGGAAACGTAGCTGTAGGTGAAGTCGTTGGCATCGGCTTCCCAGGCGATGGCTGACAGGCTCTCGACCAGGCCGCGATAGTGGTATTCGCTGCTGCGCAGCTCTTGCTCCAGGGCGATGCGCCGGGAAATTTCCGAGCTGAGCCGGCGGTTGATGCGAATGACCGCTGCCAGTACAGCCATCAGCAACAGCACCGCTGGCAGGCCATACACCAGCATGTCGGACCAGAACATCCGCTGGTCGACCACATTGCCTACCCAGTGCTGCTGGATCTGGCTGATTTCGCTGCTGCTCATGTCGGCCATCACTTTATCGAGAATGCCGACCAGCACGCTCTTGTCGCGGGGGACGGCCATCGCCAGCTGATAACGGTAGGGCGTTTCGCCGCTGACGTAGAGGCCTTCGAGCTTGAGTTGGCGCAGGCTCCAGATACTGGAAGCGAGGTCGCCGACCACGGCATCCACCTGGTCGGTGGCCAGGGCTTGCAGCGTGGAGCTGACGTTTGGCAGGGCAACCAGGTTGAGGTCCGGGTGGTGGGTGCGCAGCAACTCGTGCGGGGCGTAGTTTTCTACCACGGCGATTTTCAGGCCGTACAGGTCAGCCAGCTTTCGCGGTTGTGCGCCGCCTTTGTGCGCGAGGATGACAATGGGGAAGTCGAGGTACGGGCGAGTGAAGGCCAGGAAGCCCTGGCGTTCCGGGGTGGACATGATGCCGGGCAGCAGGTCGATACGGCTTTCCCGCGCCTGCGCCAGCACCTCGGTCCAGCTGCTGGGTTCGACCGGTTTGAACGTCACACCCAGGCGCTGCTGGATCATGGCGATGTAGTCGGCGGCCAATCCCTGGTAACGGCCCTCCTGGTCGCGAAACTCGAACGGTGGCCAAGAGGCGTCTACGCCCAGGTTGAGCTGCGGGTGGGCAGCCAGCCAGGTTTTCTCCTCATCTGTCAGGGTCAGGGCGCCGGCCGTTGTGTTCCACAGAATCAGGATCAGCAACAGAATGGCCGGCTTCAAGGACATGGCAGCCTCGCACTCAGGTGGTCTGAAGTCGAGTGTAGACGGGCATTGCTGCAGGCGTGCAACGGAAGGGGGGCTTTATGTGGCGGGCCACTAAAGAAAAACCCCGGCCTGGGCCGGGGTTTTGTCATCACTCGTCGAGGAAGGAGCGCAGGTGCTCGCTGCGAGTCGGGTGGCGCAGTTTGCGCAACGCCTTCGCTTCGATCTGACGGATCCGCTCACGCGTTACGTCAAACTGCTTGCCCACCTCTTCGAGGGTGTGGTCGGTGTTCATGTCGATACCGAAACGCATGCGCAGCACCTTGGCTTCGCGTGCAGTCAGGCCCGAGAGCACGTCACGGGTGGCTTCCTTGAGGCTTTCGACCGTGGCTACATCGATCGGGGACTGCATGGTGGAGTCCTCGATGAAGTCGCCCAGGTGCGAATCTTCGTCGTCACCGATCGGGGTTTCCATGGAGATCGGCTCTTTGGCGATCTTCAGTACCTTGCGGATCTTGTCCTCAGGCATTTCCATGCGCTCGCCCAGCTCTTCCGGCGTCGGTTCACGACCCATTTCCTGCAGCATCTGGCGGGAAATACGGTTGAGCTTGTTGATCGTCTCGATCATGTGCACCGGAATCCGGATGGTGCGTGCCTGGTCGGCGATCGAACGGGTGATCGCCTGACGGATCCACCAGGTGGCATAGGTCGAGAACTTGTAGCCGCGACGGTATTCGAACTTGTCCACCGCTTTCATCAAGCCGATGTTGCCTTCCTGGATCAGGTCGAGGAACTGCAGGCCACGGTTGGTGTACTTCTTGGCGATGGAAATCACCAGACGCAGGTTCGCCTCGACCATTTCTTTCTTGGCGCGGCGGGCCTTGGCTTCACCGATCGACATGCGACGGTTGATTTCCTTGATCTCGGCAACGGTCAGGCCGGTTTCGGTCTCAAGGTCGATCAGCTTCTGCTGGCAAGCGACGATGGCAGCGTTCTTTTCACCCAGGGCGGCTGCCCACTTGGTGTTACGCTTGGCCAGGTCACCGCTCCAGGTCTGGTCGGTTTCGTTGCTCGGGAACATGCGTAGGAAGTCGGCTCGCGGCATGCGGGCGTCACGTACGCACAGCTGCATGATGGCGCGTTCTTGCTGTCGCAGACGGCTCAGGGCGTCACGTACACGCTCGACCAGTACCTCGAACTGCTTCGGTACCAGCTTGATCGGCATGAACAGGTCAGCCAGGGCCTGCAGGGCCTCGATGCTTTCCTTGTGGTTACGACCATTTTTCTTCAGGACCTTGGAGGTTACCTGAAGCTGATCGGATACCGCACCGAAGCGCTGGGCCGCGACGACCGGATCCGGGCCGCTCTCGGCCTCTTCCTCGTCGTCACCGCTTTCGGACTCTTCTTCGTCGTCGTCGGACTCTTCCTTCGCCGCAGCGGCCTTGGCGCCAGGGATCGGCACTTCTTCGGTTGGCGCGGCAATGTTGTCGTCAGGGTCGATGTAACCGCTGAGAACGTCCGACAGGCGGCCACCCTCGGTAGTGACGCGGTCATATTCGCCGAGAATGTAGTCGACAGTGCCCGGGAAGTGAGCGATAGCGCCCATGACTTCACGAATGCCTTCCTCGATACGCTTGGCGATTTCGATCTCGCCTTCGCGGGTCAGCAGCTCGACAGTACCCATTTCGCGCATGTACATGCGCACCGGGTCGGTCGTGCGGCCGATATCGGTTTCAACTGCCGCCAACGCAGCAGCGGCTTCTTCGGCCGCGGCTTCATCGGTGTCGGCTTCCGCCAACAGAAGGGCATCCGCATCCGGAGCACTCTCGAATACGTTGATCCCCATGTCGTTGATCATGCGGATGATGTCTTCCACCTGTTCCGGATCTGAAATATCCTCAGGCAGGTGGTCGTTGACCTCCGCGTAAGTCAGGTAGCCCTGCTCACGACCGCGGGTGATCAACTCTTTGATACGAGACTGCTGTTGCGCTTTTCCGGACATAACACCCTATCCACTGAAGGTCTTGGCGGGCAAAAAACAAGCCGAGGATTATACCCGAGCATGGGCCTCACGCGCCAGATGAGGTCGGCGTTTGTGCGGGAACATTTCGGCTCAGCAGGGCGAGGAGCTGGGTTTTTTCCTCGCTGGTCAATTCGCTTTGACGTGATTTCCTGAGCAATTGTTCCAGGCTGCGCTCGCGTTGGCGGGCGGACAAGCTAGTTATGGTGTCGAAAAACTGTTGTTCAAGGTTGTCGGCCACGATAAGCCATTCCTTTTCCGCCAGGGCCCGCAGCAGGCGGCCCTGTTCGGTGCCATGCCAGCGTGCGATCAACTGCATTGAGCTTAGCCCAGGATTTTTCTGCGCGGCTTCGATCAGTGCAACCAGCAGTTGGCTGTACAGGTGTTCTTCGTCGGCGAAGTGGCTGGCATCCTCCACCTTGCCGGCCAGCAGCGGATGGTGCAGCAGGGTTCGCAGGGCGGCCAGGGTGGGCGGCTCGACCGGTGCTGGCACGCGGGGAGGTGCTTCGTCGCGTTGTTGCCAGGGCTTGCCGCCCTTGCGGTTCTTGTCCCAGGGCTTGTCGCTCCACGGCTTCTTGCTGCCACCCTTGTTGGGTTTCCATGCCTGCTCCTGATGAACGGGGGCAAAGTCGTGCTGCGGCATGTCGCCGTAGTCGGGGGTGTAGCTGGCCATGGCATCGTAGTCGTAGCCAGGGTCGTAGTCCGGCACGCTGCTGCCCGTCGGGGCGTGTTGCGCCAACTGCTCGACCTGCTGCGGGTCGAGGCCGGTGATTTCCCTCAGGCGGTTGCGCATTAGCTGGCGCAGGTTGGCGCCGGGGATTTTTTCGATCAGCGGTGCGGCCAAGGTCGCCATATGCGCCTTGCCTTCCAGTGAGCGCGGGTCGGCTTCGACGCCAAGTTGCTCGAAGAAGTAGTCGGCCAGCGGTTGGGCGTGCTGGTTGATGCGGGCCATGAAGGCGTCGGTACCTTCGGCGCGCACCAGGCTGTCCGGGTCTTCGCCTTCGGGCAGGAACAGGAAGCGCGCGCGACGGCCGTCCTGCAGGTTCGACAATGTCGATTCCAGTGCGCGCCAGGCGGCCTTGCGCCCGGCCTGGTCGCCGTCAAAACAGAACAGCACGCTGGGCACCACGCGGAACAGGCGCTTCAGGTGCTCTTCGCTGGTGGCGGTGCCAAGGGTGGCCACGGCATTGCGCAGGCCTTGCTGGGCCAGGGCAATGACGTCCATGTAGCCCTCGACGACGATGATCTCGTCGAGGTTGCGGTTGTGCTTGCGTGCCTCGTACAGCCCGTACAGCTCCTGCCCCTTGTGGAACACCGGGGTTTCCGGGGAGTTCAGGTACTTGGGCTTGTCGTCGCCGAGCACCCGGCCACCGAAGGCGATGATGCGCCCGCGGCTGTCACGTATCGGGAACATCACCCGGTCGCGGAAGCGGTCGTAGCGCTTGCCGCTCTCGGCGTTTTCGATCAGCAGGCCGGCATCGATCATCACCTTCTGCTGCAAGGTGTCGGCACCCAGGTGCTTGAGCAGGTTGTCCCAGCCGGGCGGGGCAAAGCCCAGGCCGAAGTCGCGGGCAATTTCCCCGGACAGGCCGCGGCCCTTGAGGTAGTCCACCGCTGCCTTGCGGGACGGGTGGCTGCGCAGGGCCTGGCGGTAGAACTCCGAGGCGGCGTCCAGTAGCGGATACAGCGGCGAGTCCGTCGGCTGGCGCGGCTTCTGGTCGCGGCGGCCTTGCTCGCGGGGCACTTCCATGCCCGCGGCGCGGGCCAGTTCCTCGACGGCCTGGGGGAAGTCCAGGTTGTCGTGGTCCATGACAAAGCCCAAGGCGTTGCCACCGGCGCCACAACCGAAGCAGTAGTAGAACTGCTTGTCGGGGCTGACCGTGAAGGACGGGGTTTTTTCTTTGTGGAACGGGCAGCAGGCGGAGTAGTTCTTGCCGGTTTTTTTCAGCTGGACGCGCGAACTCACCACGTCGACGATGTCGAGGCGGTTGATCAGGTCGTCAATGAAACTTTGGGGAATCAGCCCGGCCATGGCAGTCTCGTTATCTGGCAACTGGCAAGTCTAATCGCTCACGCGCCGAAGGGGGCGAGTGCTGCTTGGGGAAGTGCGAGGGAATGTGCTCGTCGCCAGCCCCTAAGGGCTCGTCAGTCGGACGTGCACGTCTGGTCATACAGCAAGGAGGACCAGCTCTGACGTTTCAGGCAGGTTGCCCATGATGCAGTTCGCATGAAGCTTGTGCAGGGCCTTGAGCTAGCTGCTCAAGTTTGAAGCGACCACTGCCATCGCCCGGGGGTTAGCCGGGCAGGGCAGAAGCTTTGCGTTGAACGCCTGTATTAGTACAGACGAACGGCGCGGCGCTGTTCGCGCTGAACTTTCTTGGCGTGACGCTTAACAGCAGCAGCTGCTTTGCGCTTACGCTCTGCGGTCGGCTTCTCGTAAAACTCGCGGCTACGAACTTCAGCCAGTACACCGGCTTTTTCGCAGGAGCGCTTGAAACGACGCAGAGCTACGTCGAAGGGTTCGTTCTCTTTAACTTTGACGGCTGGCATCCAGGGCTACCTTAATTCATTACCGGGGTAGACGTGCTCCTGGCAAAACAAAGGTGTGCTGGAGAACGTCGGTTTTCAAGGGTTGCGGATGTTAACCCTTAGCAAGCCGGAATGCAAAGCCTCTGATCGAAAACCGCTGGTCGGCACCCGACACGGGGACTATCATGCGCGGCTTCGAATTCAGCCCCCACAAGGGACGAGCCCATGCTAGTACTGGGATTGGAAACATCCTGCGACGAAACTGGTGTCGCATTATACGACAGTGAACGCGGTTTGTTGGCCGACGCACTGTTCAGCCAGATCGACCTGCACCGCGCCTTCGGTGGCGTGGTGCCTGAGCTTGCCTCGCGTGATCACGTCAAGCGCATGCTGCCGCTCATCCGCCAGGTGCTGGACGAGGCAGGTTGCGTTGCCACCGAAATCGACGCCATCGCCTACACCGCGGGCCCCGGCCTGGTCGGCGCCTTGCTGGTGGGCGCATCCTGCGCCCAGGCGCTGGCCTTTGCCTGGGACATCCCGGCGATCGGTGTGCATCACATGGAGGGCCACCTGCTGGCGCCCATGCTGGAAGAAAACCCGCCGGAGTTTCCGTTCGTCGCTTTGTTGGTTTCCGGTGGCCATACCCAGCTGGTTCGGGTCGATGGCATCGGTCAATACGAACTGTTGGGCGAGAGCCTGGACGATGCTGCCGGTGAAGCGTTCGACAAGACCGCCAAGCTGATCGGCCTCAATTATCCCGGTGGTCCGGAAATCGCGCGTCTGGCCGAACAAGGTGTGGCCGGGCGCTTCGTGTTCCCACGGCCAATGACCGATCGGCCAGGCCTGGAATTCAGCTTCAGTGGTCTCAAGACCTTCGCCCTGAACACCTGGCAGCAATGCAAGAATGCTGGCGACGACAGTGAGCAAACCCGTTGCGACCTGTCTCTGGCATTCCAGCAGGCGGTGGTGGAGACTTTGACCATCAAGTGCAAGCGGGCGCTCAAGCAGACCGGCCTAAAGCGCCTGGTCATCGCGGGTGGCGTGAGTGCCAACAAGGCCCTGCGCGCGTCCCTGGAGGACATGCTCGGTGGCATCAAGGGCAACGTGTACTACGCGCGCCCGCAATTCTGTACCGACAATGGTGCGATGATCGCCTATGCCGGTTGCCAGCGCCTGTTGGCCGGGCAGCAGCAAGACCTGGGGATCAGCGTGCAGGCACGCTGGCCGATGGAGCAGTTGCCGCCGCTGTAAGGTAGGGCGTCGAAGGTTCAGAAGTGGCGTTCGCGCCCTGCAAACAAGTCGCGCAGGTTGTTGCGGTGGCGCCACACGATCATCACTGTCAGTACGCTGATCGGTAGCAGGGCCTCCGGCTCGCGCCAGGCCAGCAACGGCAAGGTGAGTGGCGTGGCAATCAGTGCCGCCAGTGAGCTGGTGCGCGTGAGGTAGAAGGTCAGCAGCCAGGCGCCGATGGCCAGCAGCGCTGCCGGGAAATACAGGCCCATGAGCATGCCGGCTGCTGTCGCCACGCCCTTGCCGCCCTTGAAACGGAAGTACAGGGGGAACAGATGGCCCAGCACCGCGCATATGCCCACCCAGGCCTGCGCGTGCAGGTCCAGCCCGGCAGCGCGGGCGAGCAATACCGGCAAAAGGCCCTTGCACAGGTCGCCTAGCAGGGTCAGGATCGCCAGTTTACGGCCTGCCAGGCGTAGCATGTTGGTGGCGCCGGCATTGCCTGAACCGCTGGAACGCGGGTCCGGGCTGCCCGAGAGGCGGCTGAGAACAATGGCGAAGGACAGCGAGCCGAGCAGGTAGGCGAGCAACGCCAGTAACCAAAACATGCTAACTATTCCGGGCGAGGACGCCCTGATTCTAACGGCGCCCGTCGCCCTTGTCGTGCTGTGGAGAGAAGTGCTTGGACAGAGTGTTCATCGAAGGCCTGGAAGTCGATACCGTCATCGGTGCCTATGACTGGGAGCGGGATATTCGCCAGTGCTTGCGCCTGGACCTGAGCTTTGCCTGGGACAACCGCCCGGCCGCCGCCGGAGACGACCTGAACCTGGCGCTGGACTATGCCAGTGTGTCGGCGCGCATCCAGGCGTTTGCCGAACAGGCCCGTTTCGAGCTGGTTGAGACATTTGCCGAGCGCCTGGTGGCAACCCTGATGGACGAGTTCCACATCCCCTGGGTGCGGTTGAAGCTGACCAAGCCGGGCGCGGTGCCGGCGGCCCTTGGTGGTGTAGGCGTGGAGATCGAGCGCGGATGTCTCTGAGCACGGTTTACCTGGGACTGGGCAGCAACATCGACCGTGAGGCGCATTTGTGCGCCGGGCTCGATGCGTTGGCTGGCATCCTGACTGACATGCGCTGTTCGCCGGCCTTCGAAAGCCAGGCGGTGGGCATCAAGAGCGGGCCGTTCATCAACTTCGTGGTGACCGGGCAAACCGCGTTGCCGTTGATCGAGCTGGACCGCCGGCTGAAGTTCATCGAGGCCGACAATGGACGCTATGCACCGGACCGCAAGGGGTTGCCGCTGGATATCGACGTGCTGATGTATGGCGATTTGCACGGTACCTTCGATGGGCTGGTGCTGCCCCGGGCCGAGATCCTGAAGAATGCCTTTGTGCTGTGGCCACTGTCGTTGCTGGCACCCGACCTGGTGCATCCGGGGGTGGGCAAACGGATGGCGCAGCTGTGGCAGGAAGCGCAGATCGATCAGGTACTGGCCCCGGTCGCCTTTGAGTGGCGCGGGTTGCAGTTGACGCCCGCTTGAGCCTGTATCGGCCTCTTCGCGGGTGAACCCGCCCCTACAACGGCCTGTGCCCAACCCTAGATGTGTGCCCCCTGTAGGAGCGGGTTTACCCGCGAATACGGTGGTGGCTGCGACGGTGAACAGCGGTTGGAAATTGGCCAGCAGGCCCGGCCCTTTCGCGGGTGAACCCGCTCCTACAACGGCCTGTGCCCAACCCTAGATGTGTGCCCCCTGTAGGAGCGGGTTTACCCGCGAATACGGTGGTGGCTGCGACGGTGAACGGCGGTTGGAAATTGGCCAGCAGGCCCGGCCCTTTCGCGGGTGAACCCGCTCCTACAGCGGCTTCAGCCGCGAAGAGGCGGGTATGTCTAGCCGCGCTGGTAAGCCTCGAGCGCTTTCAGCCGCTCACCTTTGAGTGCTTCGCCCAGGGCCTTGCCCGTGAACCCGGCTTGCACCAACGGCTTCACATCCACCGCTCGCGCCGCCGCTGCTGCGCCTCGCAGGTAATCGGCCTGTGGGTAACCCTGCTCGCCATCGCCCAACGCCGCCATCTCGCAAACGACCACAAAATCCTCGAACCGCTGCGGCCGTCGGTAGACATCGAACTTCTGCAACAGCTCCAGCAGTGCCGTGGCAGGCAGTTCGAGCGCCTGATTGCCCTGCGCCAGGCATTCCCCTGTCAGCATGGCCAGTTCCTGGCACTCACGCGGTGCCTTCAGGCGCTGATTGACGGTTTTGATCGATGTCGGTGCCAACCCGCGCAACAGGCAGGCCCAGCGCACGTGCAGCGGTTGTCCGTGCGCCGCTGCCTGCTCCAGCGCCGACAGTGTCCGGGAGCCGTCATCAAGCTCAGGCAGCAGCTCCTGCAGGGCCCCGCACGCGCTCATTATCTTGAAGAACACCTGCGGTTGCGCTTCCATCAGCGCACGCTCGATTTCCTTCCAGCTGCGCTCGGCAGTGAGTGCCTGTAGTTCTCCCGAGGCGCTGATCTGGCGCATCAGCGCCAAGGTGTCATCGGCAACCCGGAACCCCAAGGGTGCGTAGCGGGCAGCAAAGCGTGCAACACGCAGCACGCGCAATGGATCCTCGGAGAATGCCGGGGAAACATGGCGTAGCAGGCGTTGATCCAGATCTTTCTTGCCTTGGTAGGGGTCGTAGACCGTGCCCGCCTCATCCTCGGCCATCGCATTGATGGTCAGGTCGCGGCGGATCAGGTCTTCTTCCAGGGTTACGTCGGGGCTGGCGTGAAAAGTGAACCCGCCGTAGCCTCGCCCGCTCTTGCGCTCGGTGCGCGCCAGGGCGTATTCCTCGCCGGTTTTCGGGTGCAGGAACACCGGGAAATCGGCACCTACCGGCCGATAGCCCTTGGCGAGCATTTCTTCGACGGTGGCGCCGACCACCAGCCAGTCGATGTCGCTGACAGGGCGGCCGAGCAGGCGGTCGCGCACGGCGCCGCCAACTTTGTAAATGTGCATGTGCAGCTCTCCATAACTGCCGACAGGATAACCCGTCGGCGGTCATGGGGTTGCATCAGAGGTGGTGGATAACGGCCAGGTCCATGCGGCCGTAGTCGGCGCTTTCGCTATGCTCGCCGCGCGGCGGCATGTGGTGAGTACTCATCACTTGCTCGCCCTGCACGGTCTCCAGGTGGATATCGAAACCCCACAGACGATGCAGGTGCTTGAGCACTTCGTCGGTCGAGTCGCCCAGCGGTTTGCGGTTGTGTTGCTGGTGTCGCAGGGTCAGCGAGCGGTCTCCGCGGCGGTCGACGCTCCAGATCTGCACGTTCGGTTCACGGTTGCCGAGGTTGTACTGCGCTGCCAACTGCTCCCGAATCACCCGGTAACCGGCTTCATCATGGATGGCGGGCACCAGCAGGTCGTCGCGTTGGTCGTCATCGAGGATGCTGAACAGCTTGAGGTCGCGCATCACTTTGGGCGACAGGTACTGCAGGATGAAGCTCTCGTCCTTGAAGCTGCTCATGGCGAACTTGATGGTAGAAAGCCAGTCGCTGCCGGCAATGTCGGGGAACCAGTGGCGATCTTCCTCGGTGGGGTTTTCGCACATGCGGCGGATGTCGGTGTACATCGCAAAGCCCAGCGCGTAGGGGTTGATGCCGCTGTAGTACGGGCTGTCGAAGCCGGGCTGGAACACCACGCTGGTGTGCGACTGCAAGAACTCCATCATGAAGCCTTCGGTAATCAGCCCCTCATCGTACAGGTCGTTCATCAGGGTGTAGTGCCAGAAGGTTGCCCAACCTTCATTCATGACCTGGGTCTGGCGCTGCGGGTAGAAGTACTGGGCGATCTTGCGCACGATGCGCACGACCTCACGTTGCCAGGGTTCAAGCAGCGGGGCGTTCTTCTCGATGAAATACAGGATGTTTTCCTGCGGTTCGGCGGGGAAGCGCCCCTCATCGCGGTCGTTACCCTTTTCGGCGTTTTTCGGAATTGTTCGCCAAAGATCGTTGATCTGCCGTTGAAGATGCTCTTCGCGCTCCTGTTGCCGGCGCCGCTCTTCTTCTGCAGAAATAGGATAGGGCCGCTTGTAGCGGTCGACACCGTAGTTCATCAGGGCATGGCAGGAGTCGATCAAGTCCTCCACTGCATCGATACCGTGGCGCTCTTCGCACTGGGCGATGTACTGCTTGGCGAACACCAGATAGTCGATGATCGAGCTCGCGTCAGTCCAGGTGCGGAACAGGTAATTGCCTTTGAAAAAGCTGTTATGGCCGTAGCAGGCGTGGGCAATCACCAGTGCCTGCATGCACATGGTGTTTTCTTCCATCAGGTAGGCGATACAAGGGTCGGAGTTGATCACGATCTCGTAGGCCAGACCCATTTGGCCGCGGCTATAGGACTTTTCCGTGCTGAGGAACTGCTTGCCGTAGGACCAGTGGTGGTAGCCCAGCGGCATGCCGACCGAGGCGTAGGCGTCCATCATCTGCTCGGCAGTGATTACCTCGATCTGGTTGGGGTAGGTGTCCAGGGCGTAACGCTCGGCCAGACGGCTGATTTCCCGGTCGTAGGTCTGGATCAGCTCGAACGTCCACTCGGACCCGGTGGAAATGGGTTGGCGTCTCTGTGCTCTGGCGGTCATGTGGCTAACCTGCGCTGGAAGAGTTCACGGAAGACCGGGTAGATGTCGCCGGCCGATACCAGCTGCTGTTGGGCGAACGTGTCGGGGAAAGCATCGCCGATACGCTCGTACTCATACCACAGCGCCTGGTGTTCACGGGGGGTGATCTCAACGTAAGTGTAGTACTGCACATGCGGCATGATCTGTTTGGAGAGGATGTCGCGGCAGATGGGCGAGTCGTCGTTCCAGTTGTCACCATCAGAAGCCTGCGCGGCATAAATGTTCCAGTCGCTGGCCGGGTAGCGCTCGGCCATGATTTCCTGCATCAGCTTGAGGGCACTGGAGACGATGGTGCCGCCGGTTTCCCGCGAATAGAAGAATTCTTCTTCGTCGACTTCACGGGCGCTGGTGTGATGGCGAATGAACACGACTTCGATGCGCTCGTAGTTACGCTTGAGGAACAGGTACAGCAGGATGAAGAAGCGCTTTGCGATGTCCTTGGTGGCCTGGGTCATCGAGCCGGATACGTCCATCAGGCAGAACATCACTGCCTTCGAGCTTGGGTTGGGTTGCTTGACCAGCAGGTTGTACTTGAGGTCGAAGGTGTCGAGGAAGGGCAGGCGGTTGATACGCGCTTTCAGGCGCTCGATTTCCTGTTCGATTTCCTGGATATCGGTGAAATTGTCCGGCTCTTCGACCCGCAGGCGGTTGAGTTCCTTTTG
This sequence comes from Pseudomonas sp. zjy_15, assembly GCF_043101865.1. Taxonomy (NCBI): domain Bacteria; kingdom Pseudomonadati; phylum Pseudomonadota; class Gammaproteobacteria; order Pseudomonadales; family Pseudomonadaceae; genus Pseudomonas; species Pseudomonas sp. zjy_15. The sequence continues at coordinate 38,503 of NZ_JBICII010000033.1, read as the reverse complement.
TGCTTCGCGCAGCAGCGCGCGGCTGCTGCCGGTCAGGGCGATACGGCGGGCATGGGCCGAGCGCAGGGTGCGCACGATGTTGATGCGTGACGGGTTGCCTTCGTTGGCGATGCCGGCGCGAACAGTCTTGAAGGTGTCGGCGCCAGTCAGGTGACGTTTGACCAGGTTGGGTAGCTCAAGGTCTTCGAACATGAATTCGAGAAATTCTTCCTGGGTGATCTGGAAGACGAACTCGTCCATGCCTTCGCCGGAATTGCCGGCCTTGCCGCGACCGCCACCACCTCCACCGCCTTGCGGCCGTGGGATGTGTTCACCGGCAGTGAACTCTTTGTTGCCAGGGTGCACGATGGTCTGTTTGCCCCCACGACCATGATGCAAGACCGGTTCGTCGATGTCGCGCCCGGGAATACTGATCTGCTCGCCGTGTTCCATATCCATGATGGAACGGCGGCTCACCGCCTCTTCGACGGCCTTCTTGATATGTTCGCGGTACCGCCGCAGAAAGCGTTGGCGGTTGACCGTGCTCTTGTTCTTGCCGTTCAGGCGTCGGTCTATAACGTAGCTCATGGTCCCTCCGGTGACTGGATGCAGCTGCAACCCACAAGCTGCAAGCCACAAGCTTCAAGCTGCAAGAAAGAGCAGCCACCGCCGCCGCAAGCTGTGACGCGGGCCGTAGTGCCCGCGCCAGGCAGCTTGCAGCTTGCGGCTAGCAGCTTGCCGCTTTATTGCGATTTCCTGACCCGCAGGTACCATTCCGACAGCAGGCGCACCTGTTTGTCGGTATAGCCACGCTCCACCATCCGGGTGACGAAGTCGTTGTGTTTCTTCTGGTCCTCTTTGCTGGCCTTGGCGTTGAAGCTGATGACAGGCAGCAGGTCTTCGGTGTTGGAGAACATTTTCTTCTCGATCACGACCCGCAGCTTTTCATAACTCAGCCAGCTTGGATTCTTGCCATTGTTGTTGGCGCGTGCGCGCAGTACGAAGTTGACGATCTCGTTGCGGAAGTCTTTCGGGTTGCTGATGCCAGCCGGTTTCTCGATCTTCTCCAGTTCTTCGTTGAGCGCAATGCGGTTGAGAATTTCGCCGGTTTCCGGGTCGCGGTATTCCTGATCCTGGATCCAGAAGTCTGCATACAGCACGTAGCGGTCGAAGATGTTCTGGCCGTATTCGCTGTAGGACTCCAGGTAGGCGGTCTGGATTTCCTTGCCGATAAACTCGATGTAGCGCGGCGCCAGGTATTCCTTCAGGTAGCGCAGATAGCGTTCGCGCACCTCAGCCGGGAACTGTTCCTGTTCGATCTGCTGTTCGAGCACATACAGCAGGTGCACCGGGTTGGCGGCAATTTCGTGTGGGTCGAAGTTGAACACCTTGGACAGGATCTTGAAGGCGAAGCGAGTCGACAGGCCGTTCATGCCTTCGTCGACACCTGCGGCGTCCCGGTATTCCTGGATCGACTTGGCCTTTGGATCGGTGTCCTTGAGGTTTTCCCCGTCGTAAACGCGCATCTTGGAATAGATATTGGAATTCTCTGGCTCTTTCAGGCGTGAAAGCACGGTGAACTGAGCCAGCATCTTGAGCGTATCTGGCGCGCAGTGGGCCTTGGACAGCGAGCTGTTGATCAGTAACTTGTCGTAGATCTTGATTTCATCGCTGACCCGCAGGCAGTACGGCACCTTGACGATATAGATCCTGTCGATGAACGCTTCGTTGTTCTTGTTGTTACGGAAGGTGTGCCACTCCGATTCGTTCGAGTGCGCCAGCAGAATACCGGTATAGGGAATCGCCCCAAGGCCTTCGGTACTGTTGTAGTTGCCTTCCTGGGTGGCGGTGAGCAAGGGGTGCAGGACCTTGATCGGCGCCTTGAACATTTCGACGAATTCCATCAGGCCCTGGTTGGCCCGGCACAGCGCGCCCGAGTAGCTATAAGCATCAGCGTCGTTCTGTGGGTATTCCTCAAGTTTGCGGATATCGACCTTGCCGACCAGGGCAGAGATGTCCTGGTTGTTTTCATCGCCGGGTTCGGTCTTGGCAATGGCGATCTGGTTAAGAATCGACGGGTACAGCTTCACCACCTTGAACTTGGAGATGTCACCGCCAAATTCCTGCAGGCGCTTGGTGGCCCAAGGCGACATGATGGTGTTGAGGTAGCGCCGTGGGATGCCGAACTCTTCCTCGAGAATGGCCCCATCTTCGGTGGCATTGAACAAGCCCAGAGGTGACTCGAATACCGGCGAGCCCTTGATCGCGTAGAACGGCACCTTTTCCATCAGCTGCTTGAGTTTTTCCGCCAGCGAGGACTTGCCGCCGCCTACCGGGCCCAGCAGATAGAGGATCTGTTTCTTCTCTTCCAGGCCTTGGGCGGCGTGGCGGAAGTACGACACGATCTGGTCGATGCACTCTTCCATGCCATGGAAGTCGGCAAAGGCCGGATAGCGGCGGATAACCTTGTTGGAGAAGATTCGCGACAGCCTGGAGTTGGTTGAGGTGTCGATCAGCTCTGGCTCACCGATGGCCAGCAACAGCCGTTCGGCCGCCGATGCGTAGGCACTGCGATCCTCTTTGCACAGCTCGAGGTACTCCTGCAGCGAGAGTTCTTCCTGGCGCGTTGACTCGAAACGTTGTTGGAAGTGGCTAAAAATACTCATGACGTCACCTCGCTCGATACGTGGAGACGACGCCGGATCAGTCAGCTGATGCTGGCATGCAACCGGGTTTGCCGATTGCTGTATACCCCCCAGAACACCCTGTAACGCTACCGATGACCCGCACGCCGGTGTACCGGCTCTCCCCTTTTTGGATGGCCTGAGCTTAAGCGTAGTTGGTTATCTGCAAGGTCAAGGGGCGAGAAACGCAGAAGTTACGAACGACCGTTCGTCAGATAAGCCGCAAGCCCGCGCGGGGCACGGGCTGCAGGGGAAAATAAAAAATTATTCAGCGTTGCCCTGGGCGGTCTCGGCCGGATAGGTCGCGCGCCACAGTTCGAAGCCGCCGTCCACGCTGTACACGTCGGAGAAGCCCTGGCCGACCAGATAGGCGGCAGCGCTTTGGCTGGAATTGCCGTGATAGCAGACCACCAGGGTCGGCGCATCAAGGTCGGCGTTGCGGATGAAATCGGCGACCGAGTGGTTATCCAGATGCCGGGCGCCGGTGATGTGGCCGGCGGCGAAGGCCTGCGGGTCGCGAATGTCGACCACGACCGCTCCGTCTTTCTTGCGAAGCTCCAAGGCCTGCTCAGGAGGGATGCGCTTGAATTCGCTCATGGGTACTGCTTCCTTCAGGTGTGGTCGTTGAGTGTAGTGGGTTGTGCCGGCTGGCGCAGGGTGCCGTCGTCGGCACAGTCGCAGCGGTGATATTCGCCGCTGTCGATGTTGTACAGGGTCATGGCGCCGCCCCACACGCAGCCAGTGTCCAGGGCGATGACGTCGGGCTCGGTGACCTCACCCTGCAGAGCGGCCCAATGGCCAAAGATGATCTTCACGTGGCGTGAGCGACGGTCCTTGTGCGCGTACCAGGCTTTGTAGCCTTTGGGCGCGCTACCCAGGCCTTCCTTGCTCTTGAGGTCGAGTTTGCCATCGGCAGTGCAGAAGCGCATGCGGGTGAAGTAGTTGGTGATGACCCGCAGGCGTTCGACGCCGGCGAGGTTCTTGCGCCACTTGTTCGGCTCGTTGCCGTACATGCCGTCGAGATACAGCTGCAGGCGGGTGTCGTCACGCAGCACTTCCTCGACCTCGGCGGCGAGCTCCAGGGCTTTGCCAAGGGTCCATTGTGGCGGTATGCCGGCGTGAACCAGGGCGATGCCGCGGGGCTCGTCGTAATGCAGCAGCTTTTGCTGGCGCAGCCAGTCGAACAACTGGTCGGCGTCCGGCGCTTCGATGATCTCGCGCAGTGTGTCGCTTTTCTTGAGGCGCTCGACGTTATGCCAGACGGCCAGCAGGTGCAGGTCATGGTTGCCCAGCACGCAGACCAGTGAATGACGGATCGAGTACAGGAAGCGCAGGGTTTCCAGTGACTCGGGGCCGCGGTTGACCAGGTCGCCGACCAGCCACAGGCGGTCGACGGCGGGGTTGAAACTGACGCGATCGAGCAGGCATTTGAGTGGCTGCAGGCAGCCCTGCAGGTCACCGACGGCGTAGGTTGCCATCAGTGCAGCGCCCCGGGCACTGCCAGGCGGAAGGGGGCAATTTCGGCGTCGAAGCGCTTACCGTCTTCGGCGAACATCTGGTAGCTGCCCTGCATGGTGCCAACGCGGGTGCTGATGACGGCACCACTGCTGTAAGTATGGCTTTGGCCAGGGTCTATGTTGGGTTGCTGGCCGACCACGCCGGCGCCGCGTACTTCCTCTACCTCGCCGTCACCGTTGGTGATCAGCCAGTGGCGCGACAGCAACTTGGCCGTGAGCGAACCGTTGTTCTGCACGGTAATGGTGTAGGCGAACGCGAAACGACTGTTTTCGGGGTCGGATTGTTCTTTCAGGTAGCGGGTCACGACGCTGACGTCGATTTGATAGCGGGGGTCGGACATGCAAGGGCCTTGGGCGAACTGACGCAATAATGCAGTCTAGGCCATTGAGAGGGGGGAGGGCCAGCGGTGATCGGGCTTGGGGGGTTACCTGTACCGGCGTCTTCGCGGGTAAACCCGCTCCTACAAGGGTTCGCACAGGATTTGAGGGTTGTGCGATCCCTTGTGGCCCGCGAAGAGGCCGGTACAGGCTAAATCAGGCTTGTTGCTGATCAGCCAGCTGGTCAGCCAGGCGCACGAAGGCTGCCAGGTCGAGCTGTTCAGGGCGCAGGCTGCCATCAACGCCGGCAGCTTCGATGGCGGCGCTGTCCAGCAGGCCTTTCATGGTGTTGCGCAGGGTCTTGCGGCGCTGGTTGAACGCTTCGCGAACGACACGCTCCAGCAGCAGGTGGTCCTTGGCCGGGAACGGCAGCACTTCGTGCGGCACCAGGCGGACGATCGCCGAATCCACTTTCGGGGGCGGGTTGAAGGCACCAGGGCCGACATTGAACAGGTGCTCCACGCGGCAGTGGTACTGCACCATGATCGACAAGCGCCCCCAGTCACCGCCGCCAGGGCCGGCGGCCATGCGCTCGACCACTTCCTTCTGCAGCATGAAATGCATGTCGCGGATCAGCCCGGCGTGGCTTAGCAGGTGGAAGATCAGCGGGGTGGAGATGTTGTAGGGCAGGTTGCCAACGACCTTGAGGCTGCGCGGCGGTACGCCCAGCTGGTTGAAGTCGAACTTCAGGGCGTCACCCTGGTGCAGGCGGAAGTTGCTGCGATCGGCGAACTTGTGCTGCAGGATCGGCACCAGGTCTTTGTCCAGCTCCACCACGTCCAACTGTGCACCGCTGCCCAGCAGGCCTTCGGTCAGGGCGCCCTGGCCCGGGCCGATTTCCAGCAGGTGTTCGCCGGCCTTGGCGTTGATGGCACGCAGGATGCGGTCGATGATACCGGCGTCGTGCAGGAAGTTCTGGCCGAAGCGCTTGCGTGCCCGGTGTTGGTATTGCTCGTTCATGGTCGGTTCTCGGCCATCTGGTAGGCGGTTTCCAGTGCGACGCGCAGGCTGCCGGTGTCGACTTTGCCAGTGCCGGCCAGGTCCAGGGCGGTGCCGTGGTCAACCGACGTGCGGATGATTGGCAGGCCCAAGGTCACGTTCACTGCAGCGCCGAAGCCTTTGTACTTGAGTACGGGGAGGCCCTGGTCGTGGTACATCGCCAGCACCGCATCGCAGTGCTCCAGATATTTGGGGGTAAACAGGGTATCGGCCGGCAGCGGCCCGCGCAGGTCCATGCCTTCGGTGCGCAGGCGGGCCAGGGTCGGCTCGATGATGTCGATTTCTTCGCGGCCCAGGTGGCCGCCCTCGCCCGCGTGCGGGTTGAGGCCGCACACGAGGATACGCGGGTTGGCAATGCCGAACTTGTCGCGCATATCGGCATGCAGGATACGGGTTACACGTTCGACGCGCTCGGCAGTGATAGCGTCGGCAATATCACGCAGTGGCAGGTGCGTAGTCACCAGGGCCACGCGCAGGCCGCGGGTAGCCAGCATCATTACCACTTGTGCGGTGCGGGTCAGTTCGGCTAGGAATTCGGTATGCCCGGAAAAGGCGATACCGCTTTCGTTGATCACACCCTTGTGTACCGGGGCAGTGATCATCCCGGCGAAGTGCCCGTCCAGGCAGCCTTGCCCGGCGCGGGTCAGGGTTTCCAGCACGAACGCTGCGTTGGCCTTGTCGAGCTGGCCTGGCACCACCGGGGCCGCCAGAGGGGTATCCCAGACGTACAGGCTCCCCGCGGGGGCAGGGCGGTCAGGCCATTGGCCCGGGGCTACCGGCAGCAGGCTGACGGCCAGCCCCAGCTGCGTGGCCCGCTCGGCGAGCAGGTCACGGCTGGTGATGGCGATCAGGGGGTGGGGCTGGGCGTCTGCGGCGAGCAGCAGGCACAGGTCGGGGCCTATGCCGGCCGGCTCGCCGGGGGTGACGGCGAAGCGCAGGGGCTTCACTGGGCAGCCTGGTCGGCGCCAGGCAGCTTGATTTCAACGTAGGCTTCGTCGCGGATCTGGCGCAGCCAGGTTTGCAGCTCTTCGTCGTACTTGCGATTGCGCAGTACGCTCAGGGCCTGCTGTTCGCGGGCCTGCTCGGTGCTGTCGGTGGCGCGGCGGCCCAGCACTTCCAGAACGTGCCAGCCGTACTGGGTCTTGAACGGTTTGGTCACTACGCCTTGCTGGGCATTGGCCATCTGTTCACGGAACTCCGGTACCAGGCTGTTCGGATCGACCCAGTTGAGGTCGCCGCCATTGAGTGCCGAACCCGGGTCTTCAGAGAAGCTCTTGGCCAGTTCGCCGAAGTCTTCGCCGCTCTTGATCCGCTCGTACAGGCGCTCGGCCAGCTGCTTGGTGGCCGCCTCGCTGCGGATCTCGCTTGGCTTGATCAGGATGTGGCGTACATGCACTTCGTCACGCAGCACGTTCTCGCTGCCACCGCGCTTTTCCTCGAGCTTGAGGATGATGAAGCCGTTGGGGATGCGAATAGGCTGGGTAATTTCGCCCACCGGCATGCTGCTGAGCATCTTGGCGAAGTCGGGTGGCAGCTGACCGGCTTTACGCCAGCCCATCTCGCCGCCTTCCAGGGCGTTTTCGCTGGCCGAGTTGGCAATCGCCATCTGGCCGAAGTCGGCGCCCTGGCGCAGTTGCTGGTACACGTCACCAACCTTGCGCGCAGCCTTCTGGATGTCGGCCGAGTTGGCGGCTTCCGGGGTCGGAATGAGGATGTTGGCCAGGCGGTACTCTTCCGACATCTGCATCTTGCCCAGGTCCGAGGCCAGGAAGTTCTTCACTTCCTGCTCGGACACCTGAATGCGTTCGGCAACGCGGCGCTGGCGCACGCGGCTGATGATCATCTCGCGCTTGACCTGCTCGCGAGCGTCGTCGAACGACAGGCCGTCCTGGGCCAGCGCCGCGCGGAACTGGTCCAGCGACATGCCATTGCGCTGGGCAATGGTGCCAATGGCCTGGTTCAGCTCTTCGTCGGTGATGCGGATGCCGGAGCGCTCGCCGATCTGCAGTTGCAGGTTCTCGACGATCAGGCGTTCCAGTACCTGCGGTTCCAGGGCGCTGGTCGGCGGTACGCCGCCGCCGCGCTTGGCGATGGTTTGCTGCACCTCATGGACACGCTGTTCCAGCTGGCTTTGCATGACCACGTCGTTGTCGACGATAGCCACCACGCGATCAAGAGGTTGCACCGCGGCATGCACCGCGCCACTCAGCAAAGCGGCGCCCAGCAACACTGGGCGCAGACGATCAATAAGCTTGGTCTTCACGTTCACGGTAACCTTGAATGCCTTGGTCGAGGAAAGACTCGACCTTGTTGCCAACTACGCCGCCGAGGCCTTTCAGGACGATCTGAAGGAAGACACCGTGGTCGCCTTTTTCGTTCTGTGGAAGGGCCTGGCTGAAATCGTCGTAGTCGATCCAGTAACGGTTGATCAGGCGCAGCTTCCAGCAGCAGTTGTCGTATTCGAAACCACCCATGGCTTCCAGGGTACGGTTACGGTTGTAGTCATGCTGCCAGCGAGCGATAACGTTCCACTGCGGCACGATCGGCCAGATGACCGAGAAGTCGTGCTGCTGGATCTTGTAGTAATCCTTGATGTAGTTCGGATCGCCCGGGGTGCCATAGTCACCGCCGCCCACTTTCCAGGTACCCGTGGTCGAGTCGTAGGCAATGGTGTCGTTACGATAGCGATAACCGAGGTTGACGATTTTGTTCGGGTTGTCTTCAGGCTGATAGTGGAACATCGCACTGCCCGAGCGGGTGCTGCGGCTGTCCGGGTCCCAGTTGAAGTCCGAATTGAAGCGCCAGTCGCGGTTGAAGTAGTAGTTGTACACCAGCGCGTACGGCGATACATCGGATTGCGCGTCCTTGCGGGTGCGGTAGTCGATGCCTGGCAGCTGGACCTTGCGGTCCTTGAAGTAGTAGGCCTGGCCGATGCTGAAGTTCTGGCGCTCGAAGCCGTTCTCCTCGATCCAGCGGGTGGTCACGCCCAGCGACAGCTTGTTCTCGTCGCCGATACGGTCGGTACCACTGAAACGGTTGTCACGGAACAGCGAGTCGTAGCTGAACAGGGTTTCACCCGTATCGAACAGCGGGATGTCCATCTGGTCCTTGTGCGGGACATAGAGGTAGAACATGCGCGGTTCGAGGGTCTGGCGGTAGTTGGTGCCGAACAACGAGGTGTTGCGATCGAAATACAGGCCGCTGTCGACGCTGAAAATCGGGATATCGCGGTTCAGGTTGCTTTTGTAGTCGCCGAACACGTCCAGTGTGTCTGCGTTCGCGGCAGCAATGTCGCTCTTGCCCTTGCTATCCAGGTCAAGGTCGTAGTGCGTATACATGTACTTCAGCTTCGGCGTGATGTAGCCGTAGCTGGCCTGCATCGGCAGGCTGATGGACGGGGCGACGTTCAGGCGGGTGCCGTTGGCACGGGCTACGCCGAAGATATTTTCGTCAAGGCGGCGACCGGCTACGCCGGCGCTGGCGTCTGGATTGCCATCTTCGTCCAGAACGAAATCGTCCTTCAGGTCACGATCAAAACGAACAGCCTCAGTCTCGTACCCAAGGTTCAAACCGCCTGGCTGGAACGGCAGCGTACCGTTCAGGGTCAGCTGCGGCAGGCGGTCATACGGCGTGATCTGCGAGATCGTAGCCATCTCGTAGGCATGCACATTCAACCGCGCAGTGTAGCTGTCGCCACGATAGGTCAACGCACCCTGCTGATTCAGCAGGTCGCGACTTTCCACGCCAATCTGGTCGGACTCCAGGTCCTGGAAGTAGAACGGATCGCTGATGTCGGTGTAGTCCACCTCAGTCATCAGGCGTTCGTCCAGGCCACCCTTGTGCTGCCAGTTGACCATCCAGCGCTGATCTTTGTAATCCGTCTGATCTTTGCGGTCGTCGTTCTTGTCGTTCAGGTAGGCGCCGCCGAACTGGCCTTCGCTGGAAGGCGTCAGGTAACGGAACTCGCCTTCCATCAGCAGGCCGCGCTTGGCCATGTAGCGCGGATACAACGTGGCGTCGTAGTTGGGCGCCAGGTTGAAGTAGTACGGCGTGACCAGCATGAAGCCGGTGTCGCTGCTGGTGCTGAACGATGGCGGCAGGAATCCGGACTGGCGACGGTCGTCAATCGGGAAGTAGATGTACGGTGTGTAGAACACCGGGAAATCCTTGACCCGCAGCGTGACGTTGGTCGCGGTACCGAAACCGGTTGCCGGGTTCAGGGTGATGTTGTTGCCCTTCAGCTGCCAGGCGTTGCTGCCCGGTTCGCAGGTGGTGTACGTACCGTCCTTGAGGCGGATGATGGCGTTTTCGCTGCGCTTGGCGTACAGGGCATTGCCGCGGATGTGCGACTTGTGCATCACGTATTCGGCGTTGTCGACCTGGGCTTCGCCAGTGTCGAGCTGGATCTGTGCCTCGTCACCGACCACCAGCGAACCGTTGTCACGGATCTTGACGTTGCCCTTGAGCTCGCCACGGTTTTCGGCCTGGTAGAGGTTGGCCTCGTCGGCTTCGGCCTGCATGCTGCCCTGGCGCATCACCACGTCACCGGCGAGGGTGGCGATCTGCTGCTCCTGCTGGTACTTGGATACCTTGGCATTGATGTAGGTCGGCGACTCGTCCTTCGGCGTGGTGTCGGCCATGCCCGGGCGGGTCGGCTCGATATACGCGCCACCGCAGTAGGGGCCGGTTTCAGCCAGCTGTGCGGCGGTGAGCTTTTCACGCGGAACCCAGTCCAGGTGGCTGTAGTCTTCGCTGCGCGACTTCAGGCCACGGCCCTTGGCCTCGGTGACCAGCATGGGCCGGTCCGCAGTTTCGGCTTCGCCCGCAGCTTCGGTACCGGAGCTGACGGCTGCACCTTCGTGCACCGGGCGCGGTGGCAAGTTGTTGACTGGGGTTTTGGGCTTGCAGTCCCAACCACCGGCGGCGGACACTTGGCAGTCGAATTGTTCGGCTGCCACTACGTATGAGGTGGCCAGAGGTTGCAGGGCCAGCAGACCGCCGGTTACCAGCAACGGAAACTTTCTACGAAACGCGGGGGATTTCAATGCCATCTTATTAGTCCGGGCTTCCTGCGTGCCATCTGCCCGCGTGTGGGGCCGCACGCCTCTCGATGGTCTGAAAAAGATGCTGGATAATAAAGCATGACCCGCTTGACGGCTAGGGCCGTCGGAGACCCTTGCAATGCCTGAACACGATGTACGCCTGCAACAACTGACGGTCTGGCTCGATGAGCAGCTCAATGATCTTTTCCGTGACAACGCCTGGGGCGAGGTGCCTGCAGGCAGCTTGACCGCTGCCAGCAGCGACGCCAGCTTCCGCCGTTATTTCCGCTGGCAGGGCGCTGGCCACAGTTTCGTGATCATGGATGCGCCCCCCCCGCAGGAGAACTGCCGACCGTTCGTCGCCATCGACCACCTGCTGGCCAGCGCTGACGTGCATGTGCCGCTGATCCACGCCCAGGACCTGGAACGCGGCTTTCTGCTGCTTGGGGATCTGGGCACTCGGACATACCTTGACATCATCAGTGCCGACAACGCCGATGGCCTGTTCGCCGACGCCATCAATGCCCTTCTGAAGTTCCAGCGTTTGCCGATGGACGTGCCGCTACCCAGCTACGACGACGCCCTGCTGCGCCGTGAAGTGGAACTGTTCCCCGAATGGTACGTGGGGCGTGAGCTGGGCCTGACCTTCACCGATGCACAGAAGGCCACCTGGCAGCGCGTCAGCCAGTTGCTGATCGACAGCGCCCTGGCGCAACCCAAGGTGCTGGTACACCGTGACTACATGCCGCGCAACCTGATGCAGAGCACCCCCAACCCTGGTGTGCTGGACTTTCAGGATGCGGTATACGGCCCGGTCACCTACGACATTACCTGCCTGTTCAAGGACGCCTTTGTCAGCTGGCCGCAGGCGCGGGTCGAAGGCTGGCTGAGCGATTACTGGCAGCAGGCGCAGGCGGCCGGCATCCCGGTGCATGCTGAGTTCGAAGCCTTCCACCGCGCCAGTGACCTGATGGGCGTGCAGCGCCACCTGAAGGTGATCGGCATCTTCGCCCGTATCTGCCACCGCGACGGCAAGCCGCGTTACCTGGGCGACGTGCCGCGTTTCTTCGCCTATATAAATGAAGTGATCGGTCGCCGGCCCGAATTGGCGGAGCTGGGTGAGCTGATTGCCGAGTTGCAGGCCGGAGCGCGTGCATGAAGGCCATGATCCTGGCTGCGGGGAAGGGCGAGCGTATGCGCCCGCTGACCCTGCACACCCCAAAACCGTTGGTCCCGGTCGCCGGCCAGCCGCTGATCGAGTACCACCTGCGCGCCCTGGCGGCAGCGGGCGTGACCGAAGTGGTGATCAACCATGCGTGGCTTGGCCAGCAGATTGAAGACCACCTGGGTGACGGTAGCCGCTTTGGCCTGAGCATCCGCTATTCACCTGAAGGTGAACCGCTGGAAACCGGTGGCGGCATCTTCAAGGCCCTGCCTTTGCTGGGTGATGCGCCGTTCCTGCTGGTGAATGGCGATGTCTGGACCGACTACGACTTCGCGCGTCTGCAGGCTCCCCTGCAAGGCCTGGCTCACCTGGTGCTGGTCGACAACCCTGGCCATCACGGCCGCGGAGACTTCCGCCTGATGGGCGAGCAGGTCGTTGACGGTGATGACGCGCCAGGCACGCTGACCTTCAGCGGCATTTCGGTGCTGCACCCGGCGCTGTTCGAAGGTTGCCAGGCGGGCGCCTTCAAGCTGGCACCTTTGCTGCGCCAGGCGATGGCGGCCGGCAAGGTGTCTGGCGAACACTACCGTGGGCACTGGGTGGATGTTGGCACGCTTGAGCGCCTGGCCGAGGCTGAGTCTCTGATTGGCGAGCGTGCCTGACATGTGGTGGCCAGGCACGGTGATTGGTGTGGGTGCCGGCTTTGCCGTGGCGAGCATACCGGGTGCCTTGCTCGGTGCGTTGCTTGGGCAGGCCATTGACCGCCGGCTGCGTTTGCAAGGCTGGGAAGACATGCGTGAACGCCTGGGTGGGCGCCCCGCATTACGCGACGACGAGTTGTTGTTCGTAATGCTCGGGCGCCTGGCCAAGTGCGATGGCCGGGTAGCTGAGCAGCACATCCAGCAGGCGCGTCAGGAGATGATGCGCCTGGACTTGGCCGAGGCAGCTCGGCTGCGCGCCATCAATGCGTTCAACCGTGGCAAGGCGGGCAAGGACCGGCTTGGCGGGCACCTGCGGCGCATCAGTCAGCAGCCCCACGCGGCGGAAGGTACCTTGCGGGCCTGTTGGCGCATGGTCTGGGCTGACGGCAAGATGGGCAACAAGGAGCGTGAGCTGCTGCTGGACTGGGGGCAGAAGCTGGGCATGAGCCGACGCCAGGTGCAGGCCATGTCGCTGGAGTACGAGCCGCGCAAGGCCACGGGAGCAGAAAGCGCGCCCATGACCTATGCGGCAGCGTTGCGCTTGCTGGCGGTGGAGACAGATACCGACACTGATAAGGTCAAGCAGGCCTACCGTCGGCTTGTCAGCCGGCATCACCCGGACAAGCTGGCGGGTACCGGTGCCAGCGAGGCACAGGTGCGTGAAGCGACCGCGCGTACCCGTGAGTTGCACCAGGCCTATGCCATGATCCGCAAGCGGCGCGGTCTTTGATGGCCCCCGCACCAGGATCAAGTCGGGCTCAACCCTGAGGGCTCATCCACCCCCGCACCCGGCGGAACAATTGCTCTTGTGCCGCCGCTTTGTTTCCCGGCATGGCGATCAATGACAACTGGCGGTACTGGCTATCCTTCTGCCGCTTGCTGGCCTGCAGGCGTTGCTGGGCTGCATTGCGGTCAGCGCTGCGGGTGGCGTAGTAGATATCGGCTGTCGGTACCTTCAAGGTTGGGGCCAGGCTTTCCAGGTCATGCTCCACCCGTGCAGGGGTCTGAGCAGCGACCATCACCAGTTTTTGTACCTGCGGTGGCTGCTTCTCGCTCAGGTAGCGCGCCGCCCAATATGCACCGCTACCATGGCCGATCAGTACGATGCTGCGGGCGTTGTGTTGCTGGGCGAACGCCACGGCGGCATCCAGGCGGGCGAAGATGCGTTCGGCATCTGCCGGGTCGGACTGCTCGCTGGCTTGTTCGGCATCGGTGCTTTCTGCCGTGTCGGCATCTGCTGCCGTGGCTTGGGCCACGTTGGCGTTGGCGTCGGCCGGTACGTCCTTGACCGGTGCGCTTTCGCCTTTGTCTTGTGCAGGCGCTACAGGTGGTGTGGCTTCGACCCGCGCTTGCGGGCTGTCTGCGAGCAGGTCGGGCAGGCTGACGCTCAGGCTGTGCCAGCCGATATCAGGGAATTTTTGCCGCAGTGGGCCGACTGCATTTGGCCAGTCGGCCGTTTCGCCAGCACCGGGGACGATGATCACTGCCCCTTGCGGATCGTTGTCGTTGGCCGGCTTCCACAGGGCCAGGAAGCTGTCGGCACCGGCCTGCAGGGTCTGCTGCTCAGCCTTGGGCAGCAGCCGTTCCAGCGCCAGGGCATCCTCCTGGCTGCGTTCCAGCAAGGGTGGCCGTGGGGCCTCGGCCGCCGGCGCCACGGTATTTGCAGGTGATTTTTCGGCATCGGCGGCCAGGGCGCCGAGTGGAAGGACCGAGGCCAGGCAGCACACTGCCAGCGTCGTGCGATAAAGTGTGGACATGAGTCAACCCAAGGCCAGAATGAAACCGGCAGCCTAATAGTATTTGCCCGTGACGGCCATGCTGCATGGCCGTCTTTGCCAAGTCGAGCGTATAGATGAAGCGAGTGCGTCGCCTGTTGGTTATCGGCTGCTTGTGGCTGCCCTTGATTGTCTGGGCCAGGCCCGAGGCGCAGCCCTCTGTGGCGCTGGAGCCTGACCAGCAGCAGTGGCTGGACACCCACCGCAGCCTGCGTGTCGGCCTGGTGTTGCAGGCGCCCTACGCCCAGTTCGACCGGCGTCTGCAGCAACTGTACGGGGCCAATGTGGAACTGGTGAACAGCCTGGCACAGGCGCTGCGGCTGGACCTCACCTGGCGTAACTTCAGTGACCAGGCCAGTTTGGAACATGCCCTGCAGAGCGGCGAAATCGACTTCGCCCCTGGCCTTACCCAGACGCCGGCCAGTCTGCGCCTGTGGCTATTCAGCGACCCGTACATGCGCGTGCCACAACTGCTGGTGGGGCCGCGCACCGGGGCCATGGCCGTGGAGCTGGAAAAGCTTGACGCCGAGCAACGCGTGGCGGTGCGCATGCCCAGCCCCCTGGCGGACTACCTGCGCGGCAACTACGGCAACCTCAACCTCCAGGGGGTGCCCGACGAGCGTGAGGCCTTGCAACTGGTGGTCGGTGGCCAGGCCAGCTTCGCCGTGCTGGATGAAGCGCAGCTCAGCCGCCTGTCGCGCGAGAGCGAGTTCGGTGAGCTGGCGGTGGTTGGCGATATTGGCCTGCCGCAGCTGTTGCGTATCGGTTCGCGGCGCGACTGGCCGCTGCTGGCCGATGTACTTGAACGCGGCCTGCAGGCACTGCCGGCCAAGGAGCTGGAACAACTGCATCAGCGTTGGTTGCAGCCGAAAACCCCTCGCCTGAGCGAGTCGCCTGGCTTCTGGCAGAACATCGCCTTGCTGTTCGGTATGTTGCTGCTGTGTGCCTTGGCCACGCTGGTGTGGCAACGCCGGCAGCAGCGCCAGCTGGAGCGCAGCCTGCTGGCCGCGCGGGAGAGCCTTGTGGAGCGCCAGGTGCGTGAAGAGGCGTTGCGCCTGAGCCAGTTCGCCATCGATCAGAGCACCGTGGGTATCCTCTGGGTCAATTGGGACAGCCATGTGCGTTACGCCAACCATGCCGCCGAGCGCATGTTGGGCTACACCGAGGGTGAACTGCTGGAGCGACCGCTGAGCGACTTCGAGCCAAGCCTGAACATGGACCGCTGGCTAGAGCTGTGGAAGGGCGCGCGTACGGGGGCGGGCGGTGTCGGTCAGTTTGAGACGCAGTGCCGGCGGGCTGATCAGAGCTTGCTACCCGTGGAGCTGTCGCTGAGCTTTCTGCGCTTTCGTGATTCCGAATACCTGGTGGTCTACCTCGCCGATGTCACCGAACGGCACCGCGCCCTGGCGGCCCTGCGCGAAAGCGAGGCGCGGTTGAAGGGCATTGCTGGCAACGTACCTGGTTTGGTGTTTCGCCTGGAGCGTGACCCGGCCGAGGGCGATCTGGAGTTCCCCTATATCAGCGAGGGTAGCGAGGCGTTGGTGGGTTATGCACCCAGCGAGATCCAGCACCCACAGATGGGGCTGCGCAACCTGGTACACCCCGAGGACCGTGCGGATTACCACCGGGTGCAGGACCTGGCTTTGGTCAGCGACCAGGACTGGTCCTGGCAGGGGCGCATTCTCACCCGGCAGGGCGAACAGCGCTGGGCCGACATCAAGGCCAGCGCCCGGCGCCTGGGCAACGGTCGGGTGGTGTGGGACGGTATAGTCTGGGACATCACACAGGGCAAGCGGGCGGAGCTGGCGCTGGCGAAGTCCCAGGAGCAGCTGCGCGAACTCTCGGCCCACCTGGAGAGCGTGCGCGAAGAAGAAAAAGCCCGTATCGCCCGGGAAGTGCATGATGAATTGGGGCAGATGCTGACCGTGCTCAAGCTGGAAGTGTCGATGTGCGAGCTGGCCTATGCCGAACTGGACCCGGGACTGAATGAACGCCTGGCGAGCATGAAACGCCTGATCGCCCAGTTGTTCCAGCTGGTGCGCGATGTCGCCACTGCCTTGCGTCCGCCGATCCTCGATGCCGGCATTGCCTCGGCCATCGAATGGCAGGCGCGGCGCTTCGAGGCACGTACGCAAATCCCCTGTCTGGTGCAAGTACCCGACAATCTGCCAGCATTGAGTGATGCCAAGGCCACCGGGCTGTTTCGTATCCTCCAGGAGGCGCTGACCAATGTGATGCGTCACGCCCAGGCGCACAGCGTGGAGATTGAACTGGTACGTGAGGGCGGACAGTTGCGCATGACGGTCAGTGATGATGGTCAAGGCTTTTGCCGCGAGCAGACCCGGCCCACCTCGTTTGGCCTGGTGGGCGTGCGCGAGCGGGTGCTGATGCTGGGGGGGAGCATGGCGCTGGACAGTGAGCCGGGTGAAGGCACCAGCCTGAGCGTGGCCATTCCGTTGGAGTAGGAGAGCAATCGTGATTCGAGTACTGGTGGCCGAAGACCACACCATTGTCCGTGAAGGCATCAAACAGTTGATTGGCCTGGCCAAGGACATGCAAGTGGCGGGGGAGGCCGGTAACGGCGAGCAGTTGCTCGAAACCCTGCGCCACACACCGTGCGAGGTGGTACTGCTGGACATCTCGATGCCAGGTGTCAACGGTCTGGAGGCGATCCCGCGTATCCGGGCGTTGCAGGATGCGCCGGCGATCCTGATGTTGTCGATGCACGATGAGGCACAGATGGCGGCGCGGGCGCTGAAGGCCGGAGCGGCAGGCTATGCCACCAAAGACAGTGATCCGGCGCTGTTACTGACGGCGATTCGGCGGGTGGCGGGTGGTGGGCGTTATATCGACCCGTCGCTGGCCGACCGCATGGTGTTCGAAGTGGGCCTGACCGAATCCCGGCCGTTGCACACACTGCTCTCGGAGCGGGAGTTTTCGGTGTTCGAGCGCCTGGCCCAGGGCGCCAACGTCAACGACATTGCCCAGCAGTTGGCGCTGTCGAGCAAGACCATCAGCACTCACAAGGCGCGTTTGATGCAAAAGCTGAAAGTGAACTCGCTGGCGGAGCTGGTGAAGTACGCCATGGAGCACAAGCTGATCTGATTGCGACATACGGGTGCCCGAAACTTGCCGAAGCCTCTGTGGGAGCGGGCATGCCCGCGAACGGGCCTGGCCTGCTGATCTCTATGGCTGAGCCGGCCTCTTCGCGGGCATGCCCGCTCCCACAGGTTTCGTGGTTGGCTCGCAAGGGCATTCCAAACCCGCCATCCTTGTAGGGCGATCCCTACAACAAATCTTCCACCCGGATGATGGCATTCTCTCAGTACCCCCGATTTTCGGGCGCTTGCGTCTCTTCTACTCTTCTGCCTACGCAGTCATCCAACAAGAAGGTGCAGGCATGAGCGAGGCGAAGTCGAACGCTGCAACCGGCGAAACGCTGGTCAGCTTCCGTGGTGTGCAGAAGAGCTACGACGGCGAGTCGCTGATCGTCAAAGACCTCAACCTGGATATCCGCAAGGGCGAGTTCCTCACCCTGCTTGGCCCGTCCGGTTCCGGCAAAACCACCAGCCTGATGATGCTGGCGGGCTTCGAAACCCCCACCGCTGGTGAAATCCAGCTTGGCGGGCGCTCGATCAACAACGTGCCGCCGCACAAGCGTGATATCGGCATGGTGTTCCAGAACTACGCGCTATTTCCGCACATGACCGTGGCCGAGAACCTGGCTTTTCCGCTGACCGTGCGCAACCTGAGCAAGACCGACATCAGTGAGCGGGTCAAGCGTGTGCTGAACATGGTCCAGCTCGACGCTTTCGCCAAGCGCTACCCGGGCCAACTGTCCGGCGGCCAGCAGCAGCGTGTGGCGCTGGCCCGGGCACTGGTTTTCGAGCCGCAGCTGGTGCTGATGGACGAGCCACTCGGCGCGCTGGACAAGCAACTGCGCGAACACATGCAGATGGAGATCAAGCACATTCACCAACGCCTCGGTGTGACCGTGGTGTACGTGACCCACGACCAGGGCGAAGCGCTGACCATGTCCGACCGCGTGGCGGTGTTCCACCAGGGCGAAATCCAGCAGATCGCCGACCCGCGCACGCTGTACGAAGAGCCCTGCAACACCTTCGTCGCCAACTTCATCGGCGAGAACAACCGCATTAGCGGCACGTTGCTGGCCAGCGATGGCAAACGTTGCCAGGTGCAGTTGCCTCGCGGCGAGCGGGTCGAGGCGCTGGCGGTGAATGTCGGCCAGGCCGGCGAGCCGGTGACCCTGTCGATACGCCCGGAGCGCGTGCGGCTGAACGGCCACAGTGAAAGCTGCGTCAACCGGTTCTCTGGCCGGGTGGCCGAATTCATTTACCTGGGCGACCACGTGCGGGTGCGTCTGGAGGTTTGCGGCAAAGGCGACTTCTTCGTGAAGCAGCCTATTGCCGAGCTCGACCCGGCGTTGGCCGTGGGCGATGTGGTACCGCTGGGCTGGGAGGTGGAGCACGCCCGCGCGCTCGATCCGATTGCCGAAGCCCATTGATGGATTGCTTCACCAACCCTGTACTGTGGAGAGAATAATAATGCGCAAGCCGTTGAAACTGACCGCCCTGGCTTTGGGGCTGTTCACCGCTGGCCAGGCCATGGCCGCAGACCTCACCGTGATCTCGTTCGGGGGCGCCAACAAGGCTGCCCAGGTCAAAGCCTTCTACGAACCCTGGGAAAAAGCGGGTAATGGCAAGATTATCGCTGGTGAATACAACGGCGAAATGGCCAAGGTCAAGGCGATGGTCGACACCAAGAGTGTGTCGTGGAACCTGGTCGAGGTTGAGTCGCCAGAGCTGGCGCGCGGTTGCGACGAGGGCATGTTCGAAGAGCTTGACCCGGCCCTGTTCGGTAACGAGTCTGATTATGTGAAGGGCGCCATCCAGCCGTGCGGCGTAGGTTTCTTCGTTTGGTCCACGGTCAT
Source organism: Pseudomonas sp. zjy_15 (assembly GCF_043101865.1). NCBI lineage: Bacteria > Pseudomonadati > Pseudomonadota > Gammaproteobacteria > Pseudomonadales > Pseudomonadaceae > Pseudomonas > Pseudomonas sp. zjy_15. The sequence goes on along the minus strand of NZ_JBICII010000033.1, from coordinate 19,312 downwards.
GGCCTACAACGCTGACAAGCTGAAGACCGCACCCACCAGCTGGGCGGATTTCTGGGACACCAAGAAATTCCCTGGCAAGCGCGGCCTGCGCAAGGGCGCCAAGTACACCCTGGAGTTCGCCCTGATGGCCGACGGTGTGGCACCGAAGGACGTGTATCAGGTGCTAAGCACCAAAGAGGGTGTGGACCGCGCCTTCAAGAAACTCGACGAACTCAAGCCCAGCATCCAGTGGTGGGAAGCGGGTGCACAGCCGCCACAGTTCCTGGCCTCTGGCGACGTGGTCATGAGTTCTGCCTACAACGGGCGTATTGCCGCTGTGCAGAAAGAGAGCAACCTCAAGGTGGTGTGGAACGGCGGCATCTACGACTTTGATGCATGGGCGATCCCTAAGGGTGCCAAGAACGTCGAAGAGGCGAAGAAGTTCATCGCCTACAGCGTCAAGCCTGAGCAGCAGAAGATCTACTCCGAGAATATCGCCTATGGCCCGGCCAACTCCAAGGCCGTGAGCCTGCTGTCGGACGAAGTGAAGAAAGACATGCCGACCACGCCTGAGAACATTGCCAACCAGGTGCAGATCGACGTGGCGTTCTGGGCCGACAACAGCGAACAGCTGGAGCAACGCTTCAACGCCTGGGCGGCGAAGAAGTAAACGTCCAGTGTGTGGGGCCGCAAAGCGGCCCCCATTTCAGCCTGTATTGCGGAGTTCGCCATGGCCATTGCAGTGCCCCTCAAAGAAGGCGCAGATCCAAGTCTCAAGCAGCGCCTCAAACACGCCGAGCGGGTTAACCGCTGGAAGGCGCAGGCGTTGATCGCGCCGCTGGCGCTGTTTCTTTTGCTGGTGTTTCTGGTGCCGATTGCGGCGCTGCTGTACAAGAGCGTCGGCAACCCGGAAGTGGTCGGCGGCCTGCCGCGCACGGTGGAAGTCATCAGCCAGTGGGATGGCAAGAGCCTGCCTGGCGAGGACGTTTACAAGGCGCTCAGCCAGGATTTGGCTGTGGCGCGCAAGAACCATACCCTTGGTGACCTTTCCAAACGCTTGAACATGGAACTGGCCGGCTACCGCAGCTTGTTGACCAAGACCGCCCGTGCACTGCCATTCAAGGCTGAGCCTGCCTCTTATAAAGACGCGTTGCAGGCTGTCGACGAGCGTTGGGGCGACCCGGCTTATTGGCAGGCGATACGCCGCAATACCAGTTCGGTGACTTCTTTCTACCTGCTGGCCTCGGTGGACCACCGCATCGATGACCTTGGAGAACTGGCCAAGGCCACTCCGGACCAGGCCATTTACCTGGACATCTTTGTACGTACCCTGTGGATGGGGGTGGTGATTACCACTATCTGCCTGGTACTGGCCTACCCACTGGCCTACTTGCTGGCCAACCTGCCGACCCGGCAGAGTAACCTGCTGATGATTCTGGTGCTGTTGCCATTCTGGACATCGATCCTGGTGCGGGTGGCGGCCTGGATCGTGCTACTGCAGTCGGGCGGCCTGATCAACGGCGCGCTGATGGCCATGGGCATCATTGACCAGCCGCTGGAGCTGGTGTTCAACCGCACAGGCGTTTACATCTCGATGGTGCACATCCTGCTGCCGTTCATGATCCTGCCGCTGTACAGCGTGATGAAGGGTATTTCCCCGAGCTACATGCGTGCGGCGATCTCGCTGGGCTGCCACCCGTTCGCCAGTTTCTGGCGGGTGTATTTCCCGCAGACCTACGCCGGTGTTGGCGCCGGTTGCCTGCTGGTCTTCATCCTGGCCATCGGTTACTACATCACCCCGGCGCTGCTGGGTAGCCCCAACGACCAGATGGTCAGCTACTTCGTCGCCTTCTACACCAACACCAGCATCAACTGGGGCATGGCCACCGCACTGGGCGGGCTGTTGCTGCTGGCGACCGTGCTGTTGTACCTGATCTATAGCTGGCTGGTCGGCGCCAGCCGCCTGCGCCTGAGCTGAGGAGCCTGTCATGCTGAGCCCATACATGTCGCCCGTGGAGCGGGTCTGGTACTACAGCCTGCGCATTCTCTGTGGCTTGATCCTGCTGTTCCTGATCTTGCCGGTGCTGGTGATCGTGCCGCTGTCGTTCAACAGTGGCAGCTTCCTGGTGTACCCGCTGCAGGGCTTCTCGCTGCAGTGGTATCAGGATTTCTTCGGCTCGGCCGAGTGGATGCGGGCGTTGAAGAACAGCATCATCGTTGCCCCGGCGGCCACGGTACTGGCCATGGTGTTCGGCACCTTGGCGGCCATCGGCCTGACCCGTGGCGATTTCCCCGGCAAGTCGCTGGTGATGGCGTTGGTGATCTCGCCGATGGTGGTGCCGGTAGTGATCATCGGGGTGGCCAGTTACCTGTTCTTCGCCCCTTTGGGCATGGGCAACAGCTTCATCTCGCTGATTCTTGTGCATGCGGTACTGGGTGTGCCGTTCGTCATCATTACCGTGTCGGCGACGCTGCAGGGCTTCAACTACAATCTGGTGCGCGCAGCGGCCAGCCTGGGAGCCTCGCCTTTGCTGGCTTTCCGCCGGGTGACCCTGCCGCTGATCGCGCCTGGTGTCATCTCGGGAGCGTTGTTTGCCTTTGCCACCTCGTTTGACGAGGTGGTGGTGACGCTGTTTCTCGCCGGGCCAGAACAGGCAACCCTGCCGCGGCAGATGTTCAGCGGTATTCGCGAGAACCTGAGCCCGACCATTGCCGCAGCGGCGACCTTGCTCATTGCGTTCTCGGTGGTGTTGCTGCTGACCCTGGAATGGTTGCGTGGGCGTAGTGAGAAGTTGAGGACTCAACAGCCGGCTTGATGATGGGTTGCCTGTGCCGGCCTCTTCGCGGCTAAAGCCGCTCCTACAGGGTACTGCGGGCCCGGTAGGACCGGCTTCAAGCCGCGAAGAGGCCGGTACAGGTTGCGCTGGTCGACACCAATTGATACCAATCAGCCTTCATCGCTTTCCCTGAGTTACAATGCGCGCCACCGTGACTCTGCCAACAGGTGCGCCATGCAGCCCTACGCTATTGCCCCCTCCATTCTCTCTGCCGATTTTGCCCGCCTGGGTGAGGACGTCGACAAGGTATTGGCTGCGGGTGCAGACATCGTCCACTTCGATGTCATGGACAATCATTATGTCCCCAACCTGACCATCGGTCCGATGGTCTGTACCGCTCTGCGCAAGTACGGCGTCACTGCGCCGATCGACGTACACCTGATGGTCAGCCCGGTTGACCGCATCATTGGCGACTTTATCGAAGCGGGTGCTACCTACATCACCTTCCATCCTGAAGCCACACAGCACATCGACCGTTCGCTTCAGCTGATCAAGGATGGTGGCTGCAAGGCCGGCCTGGTGTTCAACCCGGCCACCAGCCTGGACGCCCTGAAGTACGTGATGGACAAGATCGACATGGTGCTGCTGATGAGCGTCAACCCAGGCTTTGGCGGGCAGAAGTTCATTCCCGGCACTCTCGACAAGCTGCGCGAAGCGCGTGCGCTGATCGACGCCAGTGGCCGTGATATCCGTCTGGAGATCGATGGTGGCGTGAACGTCAACAACATCCGCGAGATCGCTGCCGCTGGCGCCGACACTTTCGTGGCCGGCTCGGCGATCTTCAACGCCCCGGACTACCAGGAAGTCATCGCCAAGATGCGTGCCGAACTGGCCCTGGCCCGCTCATGAGTGGCTTCGAGCAGCTGTTCCCGGGGACGCTGCCCAGGTTGGTAATGTTCGATCTGGACGGTACCCTGATCGATTCCGTGCCTGACCTGGCCGCGGCTGTGGACCGTATGCTGCTCGAACTGGGGCGCCCGCCTGCTGGCCTTGAGGCAGTGCGCCACTGGGTTGGCAATGGCGCCCAGGTGCTGGTGCGCCGCGCGTTGGCGGGTGGCATCGACCATGCCGAAGTGGACGATGCGCTGGCAGAACAGGCGCTGGCGTTGTTCATGGACGCTTATGCCGAAAGCCATGAACTGACCGTGGTCTATCCCGGCGTACGGGACACCCTGCGCTGGCTGCGCAAGCAGGGCGTGGAGATGGCGCTGATTACCAATAAGCCTGAGCGCTTTGTTGGCCCGCTGCTGGACCAGATGAAGATCGGTAATTTCTTCCGCTGGATCATTGGTGGCGACACCTTGCCGCAGAAAAAGCCCGACCCGGCGGCGTTGCTGTTCGTCATGCAGATGGCCGGTGTTACCCCGCAGCAATCCCTGTTCGTGGGTGATTCGCGCAGTGACGTGCAGGCGGCCAAGGCGGCTGGCGTGCAATGCGTGGGCCTGACCTACGGCTATAACCATGGCAGGCCGATCGACGATGAATCCCCCAGCCTGGTAATCGACGACTTGCGCGCATTGCTGCCCGGTTGCGCAGACCCGGCCACTGGGATAACGTTGGCGGACCTTCAAGCCTCACAAGACAGAGAGTCCACCGTGGCGGTTACTGGCAAATTCTGGATGAAAGTCATCAAGGCCTTGGCCCGTTGGCGTTGGCGCGCCTGACTTCAGCCTGCCGGCGTGTGCCGGCCCGTCCGTTTGCCTGACCTATTGCTGCTTGCCACGAGACTACTCATGAACCGCGAAGAATTCCTGCGCCTGGCTGCTGCCGGCTACAACCGTATTCCCTTGGCCTGTGAAACCTTGGCCGACTTCGACACGCCGCTGTCGATCTACCTGAAACTGGCTGACCAGCCCAACTCGTACCTGCTCGAATCGGTGCAGGGCGGCGAGAAGTGGGGCCGTTACTCGATGATCGGCTTGCCATCGCGCACGGTGATGCGTGTGCATGGCTACCATGTCAGCATCCTGCAGGATGGCGTCGAGGTGGAAAGCTGTGAGGTCGAAGACCCGCTGGCATTCGTTGAAACCTTCAAGGACCGCTACAAAGTTGCCGATATCCCCGGCCTGCCGCGCTTCAATGGCGGCCTGGTCGGCTACTTTGGCTACGACTGTGTGCGCTATGTAGAAAAGCGCCTGGGTGCCAGTCCCAATCCGGACCCGCTGGGCGTACCGGATATCCTGCTGATGGTGTCCGACGCGGTGGTGGTGTTCGACAACCTGGCGGGCAAGATGCACGCCATTGTGTTGGTCGACCCAGCTGAAGATCAGGCTTTCGAACAGGGCCAGGCACGCCTGCAAGGCTTGCTGGAAACCTTGCGCCAGCCAATCACCCCGCGCCGCGGTCTGGACCTGAGCGGCCCGCAGGCAGCCGAGCCGGAATTCCGCTCCAGCTACACCCGCGAGGATTACGAAAACGCCGTCGGTCGTATCAAGGAATACATCCTGGCCGGGGACTGTATGCAGGTGGTGCCGTCGCAGCGCATGTCGATCGACTTCAAGGCTGCGCCTATCGACCTGTACCGCGCGCTACGCTGTTTCAACCCGACGCCGTACATGTACTTCTTCAACTTCGGTGACTTCCATGTGGTCGGCAGCTCGCCCGAGGTGTTGGTACGTGTCGAGGACAACCTGGTCACCGTGCGCCCGATTGCCGGTACCCGCCCGCGTGGTGCGACCGAGGAGGCGGACCGGGCGCTGGAAGACGACCTGCTGTCGGACGACAAGGAAATTGCCGAGCACCTGATGCTGATCGATCTGGGTCGCAACGATGTGGGCCGTGTGTCTTCGACCGGCAGTGTGCGCCTGACCGAGAAGATGGTGATCGAGCGTTACTCCAACGTGATGCACATTGTCTCCAACGTTACCGGCCAGTTGCGTGAAGGCCTCACGGCGATGGATGCACTGCGGGCGATTCTGCCGGCTGGCACCTTGTCGGGTGCGCCGAAGATCCGCGCGATGGAGATCATCGACGAGCTGGAGCCGGTCAAGCGTGGTGTTTACGGCGGTGCAGTCGGGTATTTTGCCTGGAACGGCAATATGGATACCGCAATTGCCATTCGTACTGCAGTGATCAAGGACGGCGAGTTGCATGTGCAGGCCGGTGGCGGCATCGTTGCCGACTCGGTGCCGGCGCTGGAATGGGAAGAAACCATCAACAAGCGCCGGGCGATGTTCCGTGCGGTGGCGTTGGCCGAGCAGACTTCTGCCAGATAAATTTATTGGGGCTGCTGCGCAGCCCATTCGCGGGTAAACCCGCTCCTACAAGGGTTGCGCAAGCCTCAGGCATACGAGGCCGTCGTAGGAGCGGGTTTACCCGCGAAAGGGCCGGCCCTGCTGGCCAATTTCTACCTGCCGTTCACCGTTGCCGCCGCCACCGTATTCGCGGGTAAACCCGCTCCTACAAGGGTTGCGCAAGCCTCAGGCATACGAGGCCGTTGTAGGAGCGGGTTTACCCGCGAATGGGCCGCAAAGCGGCCCCCAGCAATTTAGAAGTCCACGCTAACCCCCACGCTAATGCCCTGCTGCGTCAACTCATCACTCTTGCGCCAGTTGTAGTTCCCGCGCAAATGCACCCCCGCCACCAGTTCATGGGTTACGCCCAGGCTCGCCCGGGTCAGGTCGCTGTGCGGTGTATACCCGGTCAGGGTGAAGTCATTTGCCGGCAAGCTGGTCAGGTGCATCGTCACATCCTGCTCGTCGTCCTCGAACTCATGCTCCTGAGCCACCTCGGCGAAAAGCCGGGTACCTGGCAGTACCTGCACACTGCCCAGCAGCCCCACGCCCAGGCGGCGTGACGTGCGCTCCTGGTCATCGAAGCCAAGCGCCGTCGAGCGCCCGCTCTTCTCGTCGTAGCCATCCACCTTCACCCGCGCATAGTCGGCACTGATGAACGGTGCCAACTGCCAGTTGCTGGTGTCGGCCGCCAGGTTGTAGCCCAGCCGCCCGGACAATGCCCAGGCCTCGCCGTCGGTGTCGCCTTTTTCACTGCGGTCATTCACGCCCAGGGCGAACGTACGCTTGAGGTCGCTGTAGTCCAGGTGCCCGGCGGTCAGCGCCGCGTCGGCCCACCAGCGGTCCTGGCGGTACTGGGCAAAGGCACTGGCCATATAGCTGTTCAGCTTGTAGTCCGAGTCCTGTTCACCGGCTTCCAGCTTCTGCCGGTACGCACCGCCGGCCAGGCCCAGGCGCCAGGCGTCGTTCAGGCGATAGCTGCCGCCCACGGTCAGGTTGTAGCCGCGGCCGTCACCGCTGGCCGCGCTGTGCTGGCCGTCGAAGTCCAGGTCCTGAGCGCCGCTGGCGACAAAGGCTTGCCATTGACCAACTGCTTGCCAAGGCGTCTGCCACTGATTACGCAACTCATCCTGGTGAGCCCGCAGGCTGGCGTGGGCCATTTCCGGTAGCAGGGTCAGTTCCCAGGGGGCTGCGAGGATCGAGTAGGCGTAATCGGCAATCAGCTGCTGACCCGCGATGGTCGGGTGGACCGAGTCGTTGAACAGCAGTTTGGTCGGGTCTGGCGTTGTGCCGTTGATCCCGTACACCGGGTTTTCCACGCAGCTATCGCCGCTGTAGCAGGTGCCGACCAGGTTCTGGTCGCTGGCCAGGCCGAACTGACTGGGGCTGGCCAGCGCCTCGCTCAACAGCGTAGGAATGTTCAGTGGAATGATCTGGGCATCGATCTGCCCTAGCTGGCTGATCAGTGACTGGTTGAACGCAGCGGAGAGCAGTGACAGTGGGTTTTGCTGTGGCGTGCCGCTGAAATTGGGCGTTTGGCCGAGGTCAGGTAGCAGCCAGACCATGATGTAGCGCGCGCCTCCTTGCTGAAGGGCTTGGGCGCTGGCAGCCAGGCGGGCGCCGGCGACTACGGCGTCGGCCGGGCTATTCACCAGGCCCTGCAGGAAGTCGTTACCGCCACCTGTCAGGTAATACAAGGCATTTGGGTCGGCGCGCAGGCCGTTGGCCAGGTAGCCGGGGCGCTCGCGCAGCACCAACCCGGCATTGGGGTTTCCTGGTGGGATGACGGTCTCGGACGTTGTCGTGATCGAGTCCAGGATCTGTTGGGTGGTGTACCCACCAACTGCCCAGTTATTACCATCGGGCTGGATGCCTATGGATGTCGACGGGTTAAGGTCGCCTGGCGCGACGCCCAGGCGGCCACCGAGGATCATCGGTGACACCGGAGCGAAGTTACCGTTGGCATCGCGGTTGGTGAAACGCGCGCCTGGGGTACCGCCGCTCAGGTCGGGAAACTGCCCTGCATCGGCGAGGCTGTCGCCAAACACGATGAGGGTTGAATAGGGCGAAGGGCCGGCCAACGCCTGGCTACAGGCCAGGGCCAGTGAAGCGAGGGTAAAGCGCAATAACGGGGCTTTTCGCATCATGGAACATCCTTTTCTTTGTTTTTATCAGGACAACCCCATCGACCTTAGCAAATCGTCGTGCTTCCCTCCCAAGTCCATTCGTTTCCCCGTGTTTACAGGCATATTGCGCCCGTCGTCCCGGTAGGCTACTGTGCCGGGACGTATGAGCGAGACCTATCCTGTGTTGATCGTCAGCAAACTCTTGATGCGCGTAATCAAGGCCCACGCCCGTTGGCGTTGGCGCGCCTGACTTTATCTCCTGCCGGCCCGCCCGGCCCGTCCCCGTTTGCCTTCTCGTTTACCGCCCGTTGTGGCAAAGCCGCGCCTGTGGCTGGTGCTGGAAGGTTCGAATCATGAAGTCAGTAGATTCAAGAGGTTTAACACCATGTTACTGATGATCGACAATTACGACTCATTCACTTACAACGTCGTTCAGTACCTTGGCGAGCTGGGTGCCGAGGTGAAGGTCATTCGCAATGACGAAATGACAATCGCCCAGATCGAGGCCCTCAACCCTGAGCGCATCGTCGTATCCCCGGGGCCGTGCACTCCAAGTGAGGCAGGCGTGTCCATCGAGGCCATCCTGCATTTCGCCGGGAAGTTGCCAATCCTTGGCGTATGCCTGGGCCACCAGTCAATCGGGCAGGCCTTTGGCGGCGACGTTGTTCGTGCACGCCAGGTCATGCATGGCAAGACCAGCCCGGTATATCACCGCGACCTGGGCGTGTTCGCCAGCCTTAACAACCCGCTGACCGTGACCCGTTACCACTCGCTGGTGGTAAAGCGTGAAACCTTGCCCGACTGCCTGGAAGTTACCGCCTGGACCTCCCATGCTGACGGTTCGGTCGATGAGATCATGGGCCTGCGCCACAAGACGCTGAATATCGAAGGGGTGCAATTCCACCCTGAGTCGATCCTGACCGAGCAGGGCCACGAACTGTTCGCCAATTTCCTCAAGCAGACCGGCGGCCGCCGTTAAGGATCGAACATGGATATCAAGAGTGCGTTGAGCCGTATCGTCGGCCAACTGGACCTTACTACCGAAGAAATGCGCCAGGTCATGCGCCAGATCATGACCGGTCAGTGCAGCGAGGCGCAGATAGGTGCCTTCCTGATGGGCATGCGCATGAAAAGCGAAAGCATCGACGAAATCGTCGGTGCGGTGTCGGTGATGCGTGAACTGGCCGAAAAGGTCGAGCTGCAAAGCCTTGATGGTGTCGTCGACATTGTCGGTACCGGCGGTGACGGCGCCAACATCTTCAACGTATCCACCGCTTCGTCCTTCGTCCTGGCGGCGGCGGGCTGCCCGGTGGCCAAGCATGGTAACCGCGCAGTATCGGGCAAGAGCGGCAGTGCCGACCTGCTGGAAGCTGCCGGCATCTACCTGAACCTGACGCCAACTCAAGTGGCGCGCTGCATCGACAGCCTGGGCATCGGCTTCATGTTCGCGCAAAGTCACCACTCGGCCATGAAACACGCCGCAGGCCCGCGTCGAGAACTGGGGTTGCGCACCCTGTTCAATATGCTCGGCCCGCTTACGAATCCGGCCGGAGTGAAGCACCAGGTGGTCGGTGTGTTCGCGCAAACCCTTTGCCGCCCGCTGGCTGAGGTGCTGCAGCGCCTGGGTAGCAAGCATGTGCTGGTAGTGCACTCGAAGGATGGACTGGACGAGTTCAGCCTGGCGGCACCCACCTTCGTCGCCGAACTGAAAAACGACGAGATCACTGAATATTGGGTCGAGCCGGAAGACCTCGGTATTAAGAGTCAGAGCCTTCATGGCTTGGCAGTCGAGAGCCCGCAGGCTTCGCTGGAGCTGATTCGCGATGCGCTGGGTCGGCGCAAGACCGAGAACGGTCAGAAGGCCGCCGAGATGATCGTGCTTAATGCTGGCGCGGCACTGTATGCCGCTGACCATGCCATGAGCCTGAAAGCCGGTGTAGAACTGGCCCATGATGTACTGCACACCGGCCTGGCCTGGGAGAAGTTGCAGGAATTGGGCGCCTTTACTGCAGTATTCAAGGTGGAGAACGAAGCATGAGTGTGCCGACGGTGCTGGAAAGGATCATTGCCCGCAAATTTCAGGAAGTGGCCGAGCGCAGTGCACGCGTCAGCTTCGCCGAGCTAGAGAGCCTGGCCAAGGCCGCCGACGCCCCGCGTGGCTTCGCCAACGCGCTGATCGAGCAGGCCAAGCGCAAGCAGCCAGCGGTGATTGCCGAAATCAAGAAGGCTTCGCCAAGCAAGGGCGTGATCCGTGAGCACTTCGTGCCGGCGGAAATCGCGGTCAGCTACGAGAAGGGCGGGGCCACCTGCCTGTCGGTGCTGACCGATGTCGATTATTTCCAGGGTGCCGATGAGTACTTGCAGCAGGCCCGCGCAGCGGTTTCGCTGCCGGTGATCCGCAAGGACTTCATGGTCGACCCTTACCAGATCGTCGAAGCCCGGGCCCTGGGGGCAGATTGCGTACTGCTGATCGTGTCGGCGCTGGACGACGTGAAGATGGCTGAACTGGCCGCCACTGCCAAGGACGTCGGCCTCGACGTGCTGGTGGAAGTGCACGATGGCGATGAACTGGAGCGCGCGCTGAAAACCCTGGATACGCCGCTGGTGGGGGTGAACAACCGCAATCTGCACACCTTCGAGGTCAGCCTGGAAACCACCCTTGACCTGCTGCCGCGCATTCCGCGTGACCGTCTGGCGATTACCGAAAGCGGTATTCTCAACCGGGCCGATGTGGAGCTGATGGCAATCAACGAGGTTTACTCGTTCCTGGTGGGGGAGGCGTTCATGCGCGCCGAGCACCCTGGCCTGGAATTACAGCGGCTGTTCTTCCCCGAGCAGGTGAAGAAGACTGTTCAGCACCTGGACTGATCAAATGAAGCCGGCGTTTTTGCCGGCTTTTTTGTACCTGTAATGGCCTCTTCGCGGGCAAGCCCGCTACACGCGCTGTTGTAGGAGCGGGTTTACCCGCGAAGAGACCGGTTAAATCAACATCATAGGTGGATCAATGACCGATCAACCCCTGGCCCTGACTGTCGAACAGGGCCTGCACGCGGAGCAGGAACTGCTGGCCGCCGTCTGCCGCGGCGAACGCGAGAGTGGTGTGCTGTTCTGGCGTCCGACCGACCACGCTCTGGTCATGCCTCGGCGCATGAGCCGGCTGGGCAACTTTGAAGTCGCCTGCGCGGAATTGGCTATTGCTGGCTGGCCGGTGCTGCTGCGAGAAACCGGCGGTGAGCCGGTACCTCAGTCGCATTCGACGGTGAACGTTGCACTGGTCTACGCCGCGCCGCGCAGTGAAGGTGACCACGGCCGTATCGAAAATGCCTATGAGCGCCTGTGTCTGCCGCTGTGCGATGTGCTGCGCGAGTGGGGCGGGGTAGCGTCCGTCGGGGAAATCGACGGGGCCTTCTGCGATGGCCGCTACAACGTCAACCTCAATGGCCGCAAACTGGTGGGTACTGCCCAGCGCTGGCGTCAGGGCCTGGGTGGCAAGCGCCCGGTGGTGCTGGTACACGGTGCGCTGTTGCTGGACAACGAGCGTGAGTCGATGGTGGCGGCGGTCAACCGCTTCAACGAGTGCTGCGAGCTGGAGCAACGCTGTCGCGCTGATGCGCACATCGCCTTGCACGAAGTCGCGCCGGCAGCACCCTGGTTCGAGCGCCTTTCGCAGGCCTACGCCAAGGTACTGGCCGAGTTGCCCAAGGACTAGCGGGTACCGTAGACCACCATGGTCTTGCCCTTGACCTGCACCAGGCTGCGTTCCTCCAAGTCCTTTAGAACGCGGCCGACCATTTCCCGAGAGCAACCGACGATTCGGCCTATTTCCTGACGGGTGATCTTGATTTGCATGCCATCGGGGTGGGTCATGGCGTCCGGCTGCTTGCACAGTTCCAGCAGGCAACGGGCAACTCGCCCGGTCACGTCGAAAAATGCCAAGTCGCCAACCTTGCGGGTAGTGTTGCGCAGGCGCTGGGCCATCTGGCTACCCAGGGCGTAGAGGATTTCAGGGTCCTGGCGCGCCAGTTCGCGAAACTTCTCGTAGCTGATTTCGGCCACTTCGCATTCGGTCTTGGCGCGTACCCAGGCACTGCGCTGCTGTTCGCCATCAATGGGTTCGAACAGGCCTAGCTCGCCAAAGAAATCGCCATTGTTGAGGTAGGCAATGATCATTTCATGGCCGTCGTCGTCCTCGATGAGGATGGTGACCGAACCCTTGATGATGAACGACAGTGTCTCGGCCCGGTCGCCGGCGCAGATGATGTTGCTTTTGGCGGTGTAGCGGCGGCGCTGGCAGTGTACCAGCAGCTTGTCGATGTTCTTTATCTTGGCGGGTAGGGCGGAGGCAACCATCACGAAATCCTGTTCGATATGACGCATAGGCTTTTTATAGAGGTTGGCTGACGGAAAGCGCCAGTCATTTGGCGCCAGCTTATCAGACACTACAGGATGTTTCGGTACTAAACCGACACATCTCGTGCTTTTCCCACAGCCGCACAAGGTCTAAGCTGACACCCTTTTCCGAAAATCAGGAGTCCGGGTAGATGAAGGCACGTATCCAGTGGGCCGGTGAGGCAATGTTCCTCGGCGAATCGGGGAGCGGCCATGTCGTCGTGATGGACGGCCCGCCCGAGGCCGGCGGCCGCAACCTGGGCGTGCGACCGATGGAAATGCTGTTGCTGGGCCTGGGTGGCTGCAGCAGCTTTGACGTGGTGAGCATCCTGAAGAAGTCGCGCCAGGCAGTGGAAAGCTGCGAGGCATTTCTTGAGGCGGAGCGCGCAAACGAAGACCCGAAGGTGTTCACCAAGATTCATATGAACTTCGTGGTGAAGGGGCGTGGGCTGAAAGAAGCGCAGGTCAAGCGGGCGGTGGAGCTGTCGGCGGAAAAGTACTGCTCGGCTTCGATCATGCTTGAGCGTGCCGGGGTTGAGATTACCCATGGGTATGAAATCGTGGAGCTGGGTTAAGGCTGAGATTCCGGCGCCGCTTTGCAGCCCTTGTGGGAGCGGGTGAACCCGCTCCCACATCTGGCCCAGGGCGGCCTTCAGTTGCGCAGGGCCGGAAGGGCCATCCGCAGCCATTGCGGAAGACTGCTTCTTAGCGCCTGGCTCATCCGCTCCCGGTGCTTCTGGTAAATCAGCCCAAGCCAGATAACCCCCAGCCCGATAAAGGTCACCACCACTGGGAACAGTAGCGACTGGGCAAACACCTCATACGCTAGGTACCCCAGGTAAGCGGCCACTCCCAGCGCACCAAACACCATGAACACCGGCCGGCGCAGCAGCACCGCCATGCCCATCAGCGCAATGTTGATCAGGCAGTACAGGGCCTTGCCCAACTCACTGCCGCTGTCCAGCAGCGTCAACCCGCCCCAGAATGCTGCCAGCCCGGCCAGATAACCCCAACGGGCGTAGTCTTCACGCGTGCGGCCGTCTATCACGACGAAAACCACCAGCAAGCCCAACCCAAACCACAGTGATACGTGGCGGCGCTGCTCCCAGCTGAACGGGGAGCCGAAGAACCACTCGCTAAGGTCCATCGACATGAACCACAAGGCCACGGCTACTGGCATGACGACGAACGGGTAGGGGATCAATCGCAGCATTAGCAGGCCGGCAAGCACCGTGGCTGCTTCCATCGCCAGCCAGCCGCCCTGCACGTAGGTGTAGTACTGATGGTAGTCGGCCTGCGTATCGTCCAGTGGCCACCAGCCGAACATGCGTTCGATAGCGAATACCGCCAGCGGCACGATGCTGACTGCAACGGCAGCCAGTACGCCAGCAGCGACGGGTTGGGCGCGGCGCTGCAGATTGAGGGCGAGCAAGGTGATCAGCAGGATGTAGAGGCTGGCGATGATCAACAGCGCGCCGTCACCGAGGCTCATCCAGGCCTCGGTGAGCAACCAGCCCATGGCCGCCATGATCAGCATGGCGCCAAAGTAGAAGGCAACATGGGCCAGCTGGAAGCTGCCACGAGGTGCGGGTTGCTGGCGCAGGAATGCCAGCAGGCTTTGATCCTGACCCGGCTGGAGAATGCCTGCTTGCACGGCGCGCGCCAGGTCCTTGGCGTCGAATCGATCCGTCATGGTGATACCTTCAGATGCGGTATGTGCTCTTGGTCATGACCTTGGCCAGCAAGCTCATGCCAAAGCGGACGGGGGCCGGAAAGCGATAACCACCGGCTTCCAGTGCAGACTCGGCGTGTTGCTCTTCGTCAATGCGCATTTGCTCGAGAATGGCTCGGGATTTTTCATCTTCGTGCGGCAATTGCTCCAGGTGCTCGTCGAGGTGCTTGCACACCTGATGTTCGGTAGCGGCGACGAAGCCCAGGCTGACCTTGTCGCTGACCAGTCCGGCGAGTGCGCCGATGCCGAACGACATGCCGTAGAACAGCGGGTTGAGCACGCTCGGGTGGCTGTTCAGCTGGCGAATGCGCTGTTCGCACCAGGCCAGGTGATCCACTTCTTCCTCGGCGGCATGCTCCATGGCCTTGCGCACTTCCGGGAGCTTGGCGGTCAGGGCCTGGCCTTGGTACAGCGCCTGGGCGCAGACTTCACCGGTATGGTTGATGCGCATCAGCCCGGCAATATGACGGGCCTGTTGCTCGTCCAGGTCGGCATCTGGCTGGACGATGGCCGGCGATGGCCGGGCGGGTTGGCCGCTGAATGGCAGCAAGGTGCGCATGGCAGTATCGGCCTGCAGCAACAAGCGGTCGAGCGGCGAGTAGTGACGTTCGGTAGCCATCGGGCACCTCCGCAAGAATGTGCCCGACAGTTTACCGCAATAGCGGCGGGGTCGCTTGCCGTGGGTCAGCCCGGCGGCCAGTTCATCTGGCGCTGGCCAAGCACGTGCATATGGATGTGGTAGACGGTCTGGCCGCCTTTGGGGTTGCAGTTCATGACCACGCGGAAACCTTCCTCGCAGCCTTGTTCGACAGCCAGGCGCTGGGCGGTGAACAAGATGTGGCCAGCCAGGGCCTTGTCTTCTTCGGTCAGGTCATTGAGGGTGCGAATGTGCTTTTTCGGGATGACCAGAAAATGTACCGGTGCCGCGGGTGCAATGTCCTTGAAGGCCAGGATCTGGTCGTCTTCATAGATGATATCTGCCGGGATTTCCCGGTTGATGATTTTGAGGAATAGATCGTCCACAGCACTTGCTCCATGGTGAGGGTCGGGCCGAGTGTACTCAGCCGGGCGCCGCTCGCCCAGTGGCTATTCCATACCGATGGGGCAATAGCGGCGGTGGATGGCCCCAGCCAGCTTGCGCACCAGCCAGCGCGGCAGCAAACGCGGGGCGAACGCCAGCCAGCGGTTGCGCCGGCCGGGCATGATCAGTGCGCGGTTCTTGTCCAGCGCCCGTACGGTGTACAGCGCCACTTCCTCGGCGCTGAGACAGCGCGACTTGCCATCTAGCCGCGCAATGCGCCGGCGTGCGGAACGTACTGGGCCAGGGCACAGTACAGAGACCTTGATGCCGGTGCGCTTGAGTTCTTCGCGCAGGGCCTGGGAAAAGCTCAACACGTAGGCCTTGCTAGCGGCATAGGCGGCCATCCATGGGCCAGGCGCCACCCCGGCCAGGCCGGCGACGTTGAGAATCTGCCCGCCACCCTGCACAGCCATCAGGTTACCGATGGCGTGGCACAGGCGGCTCAGGGCCAGCACGTTGACCTCCAGCAGGTCTTGTTCGTCTGCCCATTCATGGGCCAGGAACGGCCCATAGGTGCGCAAGCCCGCGCAGTTGACCAGCAAATCGATACGCCGCTCACCTTCTTCCAGCTCTAGCACGAAGCCTGAAAGGCGCAACGGCTGGCTGAGGTCGCAGGCGCGGAACAGTACCTCGACACCGAAACGCTGGGTCAGCTCCATGGCGACAGGCTCCAGCGTTTCTCGTTGGCGTGCCACCAGGATCAGGTTGCGCCCGCGCCGTGCCAGCGCTTCCGCCAAGGCCAGGCCCAGGCCGCTGGAAGCACCAGTGATCATGGCGTAACGGGTCATGCAAGGCTCCTGGGGGCGGAAGAGGGCGCCTAGTGTACAACTTGCCCGTGCAAGGTGTTGCCTTTTGCTACAAGGCGCGGTCCCGCAAAACCTGGCAGCGTTCCAGGGCTTGTCGGTACTCGCCATGCAGGCGCTCGATCAATGCGCTGGCGCTGGGCAGGTCATGGATGGCTCCGACGCCCTGGCCCGCTGACCATACGGTCTTCCAGGCCTTGGCTTCGTCATCGATCGGCTTGAGCTTGCCTTGCACGTGCCCCCCCTTGAGGGCGTTCATGTCGTAGCCGGCCTGCTCCAGGCTCTGACGCAGGAAGCTGGCGGGAATACCGGACACCACGGGTGTGTGGATGATGTCGGCGGCATGGGCATCCAGCAGCATCTGTTTGTAGGCGCCCTGAGCCTGGCTTTCTGTGGTGGCGATGAAGCGCGTGCCCATGTACGCCAGGTCCGCCCCCAGCAGTTGTGCGGCCAGGATTTCGTGGCCGTGGTTAATGCAGCCAGCCAGCAGCAGGGTCTTGCCGAAGAACTGGCGAATTTCTGCGGCCAGGGCGAACGGGCTCCAGGTGCCGGCATGGCCGCCCGCGCCTGCGGCGACGGCGATAAGGCCATCGACACCAGCTTCGGCGGCCTTTTCGGCATGCCGGCGGGTGGTGACATCATGAAACACCAGGCCGCCGTAGCTGTGTACGGCATCGACCACTTCCTTCACCGCGCCCAGGCTGGTGATGACGATCGGCACCCGGTGCTCCACGCACAAGGCTAGGTCGGCCTGCAGGCGCGGGTTGGTCGGGTGGACGATCAGGTTGACGGCGTAGGGCGCTGGCGCCTGCAGTTGAGCCAGGCCAGCCTCGATCTCTTCCAGCCAGGCCTTGAAGCCAGCGCTGTCGCGTTGGTTCAGGGCCGGGAAACTGCCAACCACGCCGTTGGCGCAGCAGGCCAGCACCAGTTGGGGGTTGGAGATGAGGAACATCGGCGCAGCAACCACGGGCAGCCGCAGGCGTTGTTCGAGCGAGGCAGGTAGCGACATGGCAAGGCTCCTTGAGCGGGTGGCTATGTCAGAACGGTTTCACCACCACCAGAATTACGATAGCCAGCAGGATCAGCACGGGCACTTCGTTGAACCAGCGATAGTAGACATGGCTGCGGGTGTTGGTGCCGTTGGCGAAGCGTTTGCGCTGGGCACCGCACACGTGATGGTAGCCGGTCAGCAGGATGACCAGGGTGAGCTTGGCATGCAGCCATCCCTGGCTCAGCCAGCCGGGGGTGAGGTACAGCATCCAGATGCCAAAAACGTAGGTAGCGATCATCGCCGGGTTCATGATGCCGCGGTACAGCTTGCGCTCCATGGTCACGAAGCGATCCTGGCTGATGCTGTCCTGGCTCTGGGCGTGGTAGACGAACAGCCTGGGCAGGTAGAACAGGCCGGCGAACCAGCAGACCACGCTGACGATATGCAGCGCTTTGATCCATAGGTAAAGCATGGAGGAGTTCCTTCAGGTAATCACGGTCGTCAGATAGTAGTGGTCAAGCGCCCGAAGGGTCACCCGAAGAGTTGTTACAGGCGCCCCGCGCCCCTATTATCGTGCGCTTTCCAGACGGCTCGTTGATAAGGGGCAAGCGTTATGATCAAGGTCGGTATCGTCGGCGGCACGGGTTACACCGGCGTCGAACTGTTGCGTCTGCTGGCACAGCATCCACAGGCCGAAGTGGCGGTCATCACTTCGCGCTCCGAGGCGGGCGTGGCGGTGGCGGACATGTACCCGAACCTGCGCGGCCACTATGACGGGCTGGCGTTCAGCGTACCGGACAGCAAGGCTTTGGCTGCCTGCGATGTGGTGTTCTTCGCCACGCCGCATGGTGTTGCCCACGCCCTGGCTGGTGAGCTGCTGGCGGCCGGTACCAAGGTGATCGACCTGTCGGCCGACTTCCGCCTGCAGGATGCGGCCGAGTGGGGCAAGTGGTACGGTCAGCCCCATGGCGCGCCAGAGTTGCTCAAGGACGCTGTGTATGGCCTGCCTGAAGTCAACCGCGAGAAGATCCGCCAGGCTCGCCTGATCGCTGTGCCGGGTTGCTATCCGACCGCCACCCAGCTGGGCTTCCTGCCGCTGCTGGAAGCAGGGCTGGCTGACCCGTCGCGCCTGATCGCCGACTGCAAGTCGGGCGTCAGCGGTGCAGGGCGTGGTGCGGCAGTGGGCTCGCTGTTCTGCGAAGCCGGCGAAAGCATGAAAGCATACGCGGTGAAGGGCCATCGCCACCTGCCGGAGATCAGCCAAGGCTTGCGCCTGGCCGCGGGCAAGGACATCGGGCTGACTTTCGTGCCGCATCTGACGCCGATGATCCGCGGCATCCATGCCACCCTGTACGCGAATGTGGTCGATACCTCGGTCGACCTGCAGGCGCTGTACGAGAAGCGCTACGCCGACGAACCGTTCGTCGACGTGATGCCAGCTGGCAGCCATCCGGAAACCCGCAGCGTGCGCGGCGCCAACGTTTGTCGCATTGCGGTTCATCGTCCGCAGGGTGGTGACCTGGTGGTGGTGCTGTCGGTGATCGACAACCTGGTCAAGGGCGCCTCCGGCCAGGCGGTACAGAACCTCAACATTCTGTTCGGCCTGGATGAGCGCATGGGCCTGGCCCATGCCGGCTTGCTGCCGTAAGCAGCAGTTCGAAAAGGCCCGCGTCGTGCGGGCCTTTTTGTATGTCGCGACTAAAGCCGCACAATTCTTGACCGATTTTCTCGGGAAAGCGGATAATGCGCGTCATCGAGTTTTATGGCGGCTACCGCGCCGGGAGAATCAACATGAGTGTCGAAACCTTCACCCCTACCGGCCTGGAGTTCACCCATGGGGCAGCCCAGAAGGTGAAAAACCTGGTCAATGAGGAAGGCAATGAACGTCTGAAACTGCGGGTGTTCGTGACCGGTGGTGGTTGCTCGGGCTTCCAGTATGGCTTTACGTTTGATGAAGATGTGGCCGAAGATGACACCATCGTCGAGCGCGAGGGCGTTTCCCTGGTGGTCGACCCGATGAGCTTCCAGTACCTGGCCGGCGCCGAAGTGGACTACCAGGAAGGCCTGGAAGGTTCGCGTTTCGTTATCAAGAATCCGAATGCCGCCACCACCTGTGGTTGCGGCTCGTCGTTCTCGATCTG
>NZ_JBICII010000032.1:0-66297 GCF_043101865.1 Pseudomonas sp. zjy_15 | reverse complement strand
CACAGGATGGACTGGCCCGAAACAAACGTAGGAGCGGGTTTACCCGCGAAGCGCCGCGCGGGCGGCGCTCGATCTCACAGGCGCAGAATGCGTCGAGGCGGACACGTGGCGGCGCTCGATCTCACAGGCGCAGAATGCGTCGAGGCGGACACCTGGCGGCGCTCGATCTCACAGGCGCTGAACTCCTCAAGGCATGCACGCTGCGGCTCGACGCCCCTCCATGGTCCTCATGCCACATCCCACAACCGACCGCCCGTCGCCCTTACGAAAGTTCCTGTCGCTTTGTCGTCAGAAGCTGTCGCCCCACTGTAAATTTATCCGCAACGCCGGTAGAATCGGTGCCTTTCCGTACAACCCCGTGGAGTGATGGCATGGCGGACGTAAAAAAGGTCGTACTGGCGTATTCCGGCGGCCTTGATACTTCGGTGATTCTCAAGTGGCTGCAGGATACCTACAACTGCGAAGTGGTGACCTTCACCGCTGACCTGGGTCAGGGCGAAGAGGTCGAACCGGCTCGTGCCAAGGCCCAGGCAATGGGCGTTAAAGAGATCTACATCGACGACCTGCGCGAAGAGTTCGTGCGTGATTTCGTGTTCCCGATGTTCCGCGCCAACACCGTCTACGAAGGCGAGTACCTGCTGGGTACTTCCATCGCCCGTCCGCTGATCGCCAAGCGTCTGATCGAAATCGCCAACGAAACCGGCGCCGACGCCATTTCCCATGGCGCCACCGGCAAAGGTAACGACCAGGTGCGCTTCGAGCTGGGTGCCTATGCCCTGAAGCCAGGTGTCAAGGTCATCGCCCCATGGCGCGAGTGGGACCTGCTGTCCCGCGAGAAGCTGATGGACTACGCCGAGAAGCACGGCATCCCGATCGAGCGCCACGGCAAGAAGAAGTCGCCGTACTCGATGGACGCCAACCTGCTGCACATCTCCTACGAAGGCGGTGTCCTGGAAGATACCTGGACCGAGCACGAAGAAGACATGTGGCGCTGGAGTGTCTCGCCTGAGAACGCCCCGGACCAAGCTACCTACATCGAGCTGACCTACCGCAATGGTGACATCGTTGCCATCGACGGCGTCGAGAAATCCCCGGCCACCGTCCTCGCCGACCTGAACCGTATCGGTGGTGCCAACGGCATCGGCCGCCTGGACATCGTCGAGAACCGTTACGTCGGCATGAAGTCGCGCGGTTGCTACGAAACGCCTGGCGGTACCATCATGCTCAAGGCTCACCGTGCCATCGAGTCGATCACCCTGGACCGCGAAGTCGCTCACCTGAAAGATGAGTTGATGCCCAAGTATGCCAGCCTGATCTACACCGGCTACTGGTGGAGCCCGGAGCGTCTGATGCTGCAACAGATGATCGATGCTTCGCAGGTCAACGTGAATGGTGTGGTGCGCCTGAAGCTGTACAAGGGCAATGTGACCGTGGTTGGCCGCAAGTCGGACGATTCGCTGTTCGATGCCAACATCGCCACCTTTGAAGAAGATGGTGGTGCCTACAACCAGGAAGACGCTGCTGGCTTCATCAAGCTCAACGCACTGCGTATGCGCATTGCCGCCAACAAGGGCCGTTCGCTGCTCTGATTGCTGGCCTGTGCGAAAACCCCGGCTCAATCCGGGGTTTTTTTATGCCTGCGGAAAGGCGGGTTGTTCAACTTCGAGGGTTTACATCTTCGCCCTCAAGTGCGCTGATCGAAAGCTGCGCACATTGACGTCTGTCCAGATTACAAAAGCGCCAGACGCGCGCGGGCTCGGGCGGTTGGGCAAGTGCGTGCAAGAGTTGTTGTTCCATCATGCGACAGGCGTCGGGGCCGGAGAACATGAATGTGACAGGTTCGCCCTGTATCGCCTCGGGGGCATCATTGGCAATAACGGGTGTGGCCATACTGTTCAGTGCTGGTGTGTTGTCGTGTGCTGTGTTGTTGGGAAGCGGGCTATAGAACGACTTGTAATTGAAGTTGAGTGTCAGAAAAAACAGTGCTGTCAGAAAGAATGGAAAACCTACCAGGAACCAGGTGTAGAGCTTTTGGCTGGACTCGCCGAGAAATGGCAGTGTGGCAAGGGCGGAGGCTTCGATAATCCCCGCGAAGATGGCAATGATCGTCAGCGGGGCGACAGGTTGTGCTTGGGTCATAGGGGCCGTCTCCAGCGGTTTTGCCCATCTTTACCTTACCGCTGTACTCAACTAAAGGCTGGATTGTTTCCCGGGGGAGGAATGATCGTCAGAGAACCTCGTTGTGTTGCCTTTTCAGCGCGTTCGAGTCGGAAGTTCTCCTCTACTGAAGATCAGTACTCAACTGGCGCGTTTATGTCAGTGGGTAGTACCGTTTCTTTCGGTGATAAGAAATTTATTTGTTACAACCATAGTCATAGTGTGTAGGAAGTTTCTGTAAGTTCTGTAGGTTTTGTCTGTCAATGGCTTTCACTGGTAAATCGCCGCGCCAGCAGGCGTCCTGTCGGTTATCGTGGCGTGCCAAAGCAACAACAATGTATGGATATCGCATGAATAAAGTGCTTATCGTGGATGATCATCCGGTCATACGCCTGGCCGTACGCATGCTGATGGAGCGGCATGGGTATGACGTTGTGGCGGAGACTGACAATGGGGTGGCTGCGCTGCAGCTGACACGGCAACACCTGCCGGATATTGTGGTGCTGGATATCGGTATCCCGAAACTGGATGGCCTGGAGGTAATCGCCCGCATGGCGACATTCAGCCCGGGTAGCAAGGTACTGGTGCTGACGTCGCAGGCCCCCGGCAACTTTTCGATGCGCTGCATGCAGGCGGGGGCGGCGGGTTACGTGTGCAAGCAGCAGGAGCTTACCGAGCTGCTTAGCGCTATCAAGGCTGTGTTGTCGGGTTACAGCTACTTCCCCAACCAGGCCTTGCATGCGTCACGTGGCAGGGGGGCGGGCAGCGAGACGGATATGGTGAATCGCCTTTCTGCGCGAGAAATGACGGTGCTGCAACAGCTGGCGCGAGGGCGTTCGAACAAGGAGATTGCCGACAGCATGTACCTCAGTAACAAGACAGTCAGTACCTACAAGTCGCGGCTGTTGCTCAAGCTCAATGCACGGTCACTGGTTGACCTGATCGAGCTGGCGCAACGGCAAGGTCTGAACTGATCCCGGGCCTTGGCAAAGCCTCCAGTCAGGAAGCTTTGCCAAGGCTATGGATCCATGACTACAGGACCAGAACTACAGGTCGTAATCGAAATCGGCCAGCTGCTTTTGCAGGCGCCGTTCTTCCAGCATGTTGTCGATGGTGCGGCGTTTGCTCAGGTTGGTCTTTGCGGTTTCTACTTGTGGTTCCGCGTCATCGTCTGCGGCAACAAAATCATCATCGATCGACAGGTCGTCTTTATCGGTACTCATGAGTCGCTCCAAGCCAAGGGGCCATTGGCCGACCTTATAACCAGAAAGCAGACGCTGGTAAAAAAGATTTTTTCAATCGACGTGAGTGGTTTCTGGCTATTGGCTCAATCGTCGGAGGTTTTGTGCTTGTACTCGCACAAATCTTCGATCCTGCAGCTGCCGCACCTTGGCTTGCGCGCCTGGCACACGTAGCGCCCGTGCAGGATCAGCCAATGGTGGGCGTCGAGCAGGTAGTCTTTAGGTACAAACTTGACCAGTTTCTTTTCCACTTCCAGCACCGTTTTGCCTGGTGCGATACCCGTGCGGTTACTCACGCGGAAAATGTGGGTATCCACTGCCATGGCCGGTTGGCGAAACGCTGTGTTAAGCACCACGTTGGCGGTTTTTCGACCGACACCGGGTAGCGCCTCCAACGCTTCGCGGGTTTGCGGTACCTGGCTGTCGTGGCGCTCGATCAGCAGCCGGCACGCTTCTATGACATTTTTGGCCTTGCTGTTGTATAGCCCGATGGTCTTGATGTATTTGCTAAGGCCTTCAACGCCCAGGGCATAGATGGCCTCGGGGGTGTTGGCGACGGGGAACAGGCGGGCAGTGGCCTTGTTGACGCCGACGTCGGTGGATTGCGCGGACAGTGTCACGGCGACCAGCAGTTCAAACGGGGTCGTGTAGGCCAGTTCGGTCTTTGGGTCGGGGTTGTCTTCGTGCAGCCTGCGAAAAATCTCCAGGCGTTTGGCGGCATTCATGAAATCAGGGCTTTCCTTGACGATGTGGGTGGGCAGAGCCCGGATGCAGGCGATTGTACAAGGCCAACAGCAGTCCCAGCAGCAGTAGCGCACCGGGCGCGAGGCTGGCCAGGTGCAGCTCGGCATGGTCAGCCAGCCATTGGCGGCTGGCGCCCAGCAGCAGGCAACTGGCAAAGACAGCCCCGAGGTGCTTTGCCAGCGCGCGCCAGCGGCGTTGGTCTGGCAGCAGGTGGTCACTGGCCAGGCATTGCAGGCACAACAATGCGGGGTAGTGGCCCAAGGCAATGGCCAGTGGTAGCAGCCAGGCCCGCATGGCCAACTGCAGACAACTGGCCAGGGCTGCCAGCAGCAGCAGGCTGGCCAGTAGATATGCCCAGCTGGCCACGCGTTTACGCAGGGGGGCCAGCAACACTTGGTGCAGACAGCCCATCACTGCTGCGCACAGGCCGATGGCCGCGCCTTCAGCCAGCGTTCGGGTGGCGCCTAACAGGGGCGCGATGCTCATGGCCAGCAGGCCAAACCTATTCATGTGCGGCGCCCTCCAGCAATACACTACGCTGCTCATCGAAATAACTCAGCGCGTCCTGCAATGCGGCGATCACTGCCCGCGAGGTTACGGTTGCGCCGGCCAATTGGTCAAAATCACCCTGGTCCCGCTTGAGTGCCCAGTGATCGCCCAGATAGCGATTGTCGAACTGCTTCAGCCACTGCAGCTGTGGGTCACTCAGGTGATCGCCAAGCCCCGGGCTTTCCTGTTGTTCGACAACCTGGCTGCCGATCAGTCGGCCGTCTGTGGCGATGGCGACGCTTAGTACGATTGGTCCGGCATACCCCTGCACCTGTGTGACCAAAATAATGGCGCTTGGCTTGCCTGCCATAGTGGCGCGGTAAGCTGCCAGGATACGGCTGTTGGGCCGCTGTGCGGCGGGCCTTGGCAGCGGGCTTTCCAGTGGCTGGTTGTCATAGCTGCCTTCGGGCAGCACGGCCAGCCGCTGGCGGCTTTGCATTTGTTTTTCGGCGCTGGCGATGGCTGGGCTGGTCCACTGCCGCCAGGCCAGGGTGGCAGACACTGTCAATACCCCAGTCAGCAGCAGCAGGCCCACATCCCGTCCCCCCCGCTTCATCGGGCTGCCTGCTGACGTTGCACAGCCATGCGCTCGAGTACCGGAGCCAAAAGATTCATCAGCAGAACGGCGAACGCGGTGCCATCCGGGAAGCTGCCCCAAGTACGAATCAGGTAGATAAGCAGCCCTGTTCCCAGGCCGAAGCACAGCTTGGCCCAGTCGTTTCTGGGGCCGGACACTGGCTCGGTCGCAATGAAGAATGCTGCCAGCATGGTCGAGCCGGAAAACAGGTGCAGCAAAGGCGAGCCATTGGAGTCCGACCCCGAACCGTTCCAGCCCAACAGGCTGAATACCAATAACCCTGCCAGCAAACCTGCCGGCGCATGCCAACTGATCACCTTGCGCTGCAACAAGAACAGGCCGCCAAGCAGGAATGCCAGGTTGACCCATTCGCTGCCTGCCCCACCAATGCTGCCAAAGCCCGGATGGCTGGCAAACAGCTCGTCGATGGTCAGGCTGCGGTTGTGGCGTAAGCCGTCGAGCAATGTCGGCCGGGCCCAGGCATCGATCTGTTCGCCCCCAGCGAACACCTGTTGCAGGCTGTCGAGCAGGCTCGGGACCTGCCCAGGCCAATGGTTCATCTGCAACGGGAAGCTGAGCAGCACGAACGCATAACCCACCATGGCCGGATTGAACAGATTTCGCCCGACCCCACCATAGGCCTGCTTGCCGATGCCGATTGCAACACATGCCGCAATGACCGGCAGCCACCATGGCGCCAGGGTGGGCAGGGCGGCCGCCAGCAGCACGGCGGTCACCAGTGCACTGCCGTCGTTTAGCGCCTGGCTTGGTGGTTGACTGCGCAGTGCCAGCAGCAATGCTTCGCACAGCAATGCGGCACTGGCACACAGCAACAGGTTCAGCACCATGCCCCAGCCATGCAGCCACGACAGCGCCAGCAGTCCAGGCGTGCAGGCGAGCAAGACCAGGCACATGCTGGTGCGTAGCCGCGGATCGGGGCTGCTCATTGGCCAAACATTCCGTTGAAGCCGGAAAACGCCATGGCCATTACCCCGGCACCGATCAATTGGATGGGCAGGCCGCGCAGCGCATTGGGGATGTCGGCGTGGGCGCTGCGCTGGTGCAGGTCGGCGAACACCATCAGCGCCAGCCAGAAGCCGCCACCCGTCAGCAAGCCTTGGAGTAGCGTGGTTGGCCAGCTGACGTCGTCGCTTGCCTGTTGCAGGGCCAGCCCAAGCGCTGCGGCATTGCTCAACAGCAGCGCTGGCAACCCCACTACGGGCCAGGCCGGGCGCCACTTGGCCAGTAGCCAGGGCAGGCCCCAGGCGAGCAAAGCCAGCCAAGGCAATAGCAGGAACAGGGCAAGATCGTGGATGTGCAGCGGGGCAAGTACGGCGTGCGCCAACAGTTGCGCGCCGATTACGCCCAGTGCAATGCACAGGGCACAGGCCAGGCCGTGCACCTGCAGTTGCAACCCGGAGAGTGGCTGTCGGAGCTGGCACAGGTGATTGATCAGTGCGGCGCTGATCAGGACCAGGATGTAGTCATTCATGAGATGACGATAGCCGGGAATCAGGGTGATTGTCCGGGTTTGACATGAAGGGGCCTGCGTATTGTGGGAGCGGGCAGGCCGCTCCCACAATGGCCCGCAGGGCTGTTACTTGATGCGCTGGCCTGGCTTGGCGCCGCTGTCCGGGCTCAGCAGGTAGATTTCTTCACCGCCAGGGCCGGCAGCCATGACCATGCCCTCGGATACGCCAAAGCGCATCTTCCGTGGCTTGAGGTTGGCCACCATCATGGTCAGGCGGCCTTCCAGTTTGGACGGGTCTGGGTAGGCCGACTTGATGCCGGAGAACACGTTGCGGCGCTCGTCACCAATGTCCAGGGTCAGTTGCAGCAACTTGTCGGCACCCGCTACGGCTTCAGCCTTGACGATCAGCGCCACGCGCAGGTCGACGGCCGCGAAGGTATCGAACTCGATCTCGGCCGACAGCGGGTCCTTGGTCAGTTCGCCATTGCCCGCCGGGGCATTGGCTTCGGCAGCCAGCAGGTCTTCCTTGCTGGCAGCGATCATGGCTTCGACCTTGGCCGGCTCGATACGGCTCATCAGGGCCTTGAACGGGTTAAGCGGGTGGTTTTCCAGGCGTGTCAGGTGGTCGTTCCAGGTCAGCGGGGCCACGTTGAGGAAAGCCTCAGCGTCAGCAGCCAACACCGGCAGTACCGGTTTGAGGAAGATCACCAGTTGGCGGAACAGGTTGATGCCTTGGGCGCAGATGGCCTGGACTTCATCCTGCTTGCCTTCCTGCTTGGCCAGTGACCACGGTGCCTTGTCGGCGATCCAGGCGTTGGCGCGGTCGGCCAGTGCCATGATTTCGCGCATGGCACGGCCAAAATCACGGGCCTCATAGGCTTCGGCGATGGAGGGGGCGGCAGCCAGGAAGGCTTCGGTCAGCTCAGGCGCGGCATCACCGCCTACCATCACGCCTTCGTTGCCCTTGTGGATGAAACCGGCGCAGCGGCTGGCAATGTTGACTACCTTGCCGACCAGGTCGGAGTTGACCTTCTGCACGAAGTCTTCCAGGTTCAGGTCCAGGTCGTCGACGCCACGGCCCAGCTTGGCCGCATAGTAGTAACGCAGGTATTCCGGCTGCAGGTGGTCCAGGTAGGTGCGGGCCTTGATGAAGGTGCCGCGCGACTTGGACATCTTGGCGCCGTTGACCGTCAGGTAGCCGTGCACGTTGACCGCGGTTGGCTTGCGGAAGCCGGCGCCTTCGAGCATGGCTGGCCAGAACAGGGCGTGGAAGTTGACGATGTCCTTGCCGATGAAGTGGTACAGCTCGGCCTTGGAGCCTTCGTTCCAGAAGGCGTCGAAGTCCAGCTCCGGGCGGCGTGCGCAGAGGTTCTTGAAGCTGGCCATGTAGCCGATCGGCGCATCCAGCCATACGTAGAAGTATTTGCCAGGCTCGCCCGGGATCTCGAAGCCGAAGTACGGCGCGTCGCGGGAGATATCCCACTCCTGCAGGCCGGAGTCGAGCCATTCTGCCAGCTTGTTGGCTACCGCGTCCTGCAGGGTGCCGCTTCGGGTCCACTGCTGCAGCATGGCCTGGAAGTCTGGCAGCTTGAAGAAGAAGTGCTGGGAGTCACGCAGTACCGGGGTGGCACCGGAGATGGCTGACTTGGGGTTTTTCAGCTCGGTGGGTGCATAGGTGGCGCCGCATTTTTCGCAGTTGTCGCCGTACTGGTCTTCGGCCGCGCACTTCGGGCAGGTGCCCTTGATGAAGCGGTCGGCGAGGAACATGCCTTTTTCCGGGTCGAAGTACTGGGTCACCGAGCGGGTGGCGATGTGCCCGGCTTCACGCAGGCGCGAGTAGATCAGGCTCGACAGCTCGCGGTTCTCTTCGCTGTGGGTGGAGTGGAAGTTGTCGAAGTCCACCAGGAAGTCGGCGAAATCGCTGCTGTGCTCGGCCTGGACATTGGCGATCAGCTGTTCCGCGGTGATGCCTTCCTTTTCGGCGCGCAGCATGATGGCCGAACCGTGGGCGTCGTCGGCGCAGACATAGATGCACTGGTTGCCGCGCAGCTTCTGGAAGCGTACCCACATGTCCGTCTGGATGTACTCCAGCATATGGCCGAGATGGATCGATCCATTGGCATAGGGCAGGGCGCTGGTGACGAGAATCTGGCGTGGCTCGGACATGGTGGCTCGGCTACTTATCTGGCTACGGGGTAAAAATGAGGGTGATCGGCCACTATAAAGGGCTGGCGAAGATATTTCACCCCGCAAGCGCATCTGCTGACGATTGACGGGTTAGGATAGGCGGCTGTTTTACATTCAGTTTGCCAATGGGAGTCTCCATGAGTGCCGTCACCCGTGCCGCCGTTGAAGGCGTGCTTCGCCAGTACACCGACCCCTACCTGAACCAGGACCCGGTCAGCGCCGGCTGCGTGCGCGCCATCGATATCCAGGGCGGGCAGGTCAGCGTGCAGTTGCAGTTGGGTTATGCCGCAGGGCTGTTCAAGAGTGGCTGGGCCCAGGTGCTGCAGACCGCCATCGGCAGCCTTGAGGGTGTCAGTGGCGCCCAGGTTTCGATCGACTGCGTGGTGGCCGCGCACAAGGCCCAGGCACAGGTGCCAGCCATGGCCAACGTCAAGAACATCATCGCCGTGGCGTCGGGCAAGGGCGGTGTGGGCAAGTCGACCACCGCAGCCAACCTGGCCTTGGCCCTCGCACGTGAAGGCGCACGGGTAGGTATTCTCGATGCCGATATCTACGGCCCCAGTCAGGGTGTGATGTTCGGCATCGCCGAGGGCACCCGTCCACAGATTCGCGAGCAGAAGTGGTTCGTGCCGATCAAGGCTCACGGTGTGGAAGTCATGTCCATGGCTTTCCTCACAGACGACAACACGCCGATGGTATGGCGTGGCCCGATGGTGTCCGGCGCGCTGCTGCAACTGGTCACCCAGACCGCCTGGGATGACCTGGATTACCTGGTGATCGATATGCCGCCAGGTACCGGTGACATCCAGTTGACCCTGGCACAAAAGGTCCCGGTGGCCGGTTCGGTGATCGTCACCACGCCGCAGGATCTGGCTCTGCTGGATGCCAAGAAGGGCGTGGAAATGTTCCGCAAGGTCAACATTCCAGTGCTGGGCGTTGTCGAGAACATGGCCGTACATATCTGCTCGAATTGCGGCCATGCCGAGCACCTGTTCGGTGAAGGTGGCGGCGAGAAGCTGGCCAGCCAGTATGGCGTCGACCTGCTGGCGTCGCTGCCGTTGTCGATGCTGATACGTGAGCAGGCCGACAGCGGCAAGCCGACGGCGATCGCCGAGCCGGAAAGCCAGATTGCCATGGTTTACCAGGAACTGGCCCGCCAGGTGGGCGCGCGGATCGTGCTGCAGGAAGCAGCGGCGCCAGCAATGCCGAGCATTACCATCAGCGAAGACTGACGCAGTCCCAGTGGGAGCGGCCTTGTGTCGCGAAAGGGGTGCGAAGCGCCCCCAAGATCCGTGATGCAATCAAGTATTGCTGGGGCCGCTTTGCGGCCCTTTCGCGACACAAGGCCGATCCCACACTTGCATGCATGGTTTTTGCACAGGCATAAAAAACCCGCCAGAAGGCGGGTTTTTTTGAAAGCTAGGAAGCTAGATCGACTTAGGCGATCTGAACTTCTTCAGCCTGCATGCCTTTCTGGCCGCGGGTAGCGACGAAAGTAACAGCCTGGCCTTCTTTCAGGGTTTTGAAGCCGTCAGCTTGGATGGCTTTGAAGTGCACGAACAGGTCGTCGCCCGACTGAGGGGTGATGAAGCCGTAGCCTTTCTCATCGTTGAACCACTTAACAACACCGGATTGACGGTTGGACATTTTTCTGTCTCCTTGGACAATTTGATAACGGTCAGGAAAAACCCTGCCCGGGACTGAGCGCAAAGAGAGCAGAAAATTCAGCGATGGGCCGATCAGGATCGTGCATCAAACTAGAGATTCTCGGTGTCACGTGCAGCACAGTGGCAACACCTTACCCCACTTTCCGCAACCTGCCAATGGTCAGAAGGCGCTTTAGGCAAATTCGGATCGGCGGCGGCTGCAGCCCCCACCCGGCGCGGGATTTGGGATGGAACTTTAACCTGGGCGCCGGGACCGGTAATATGCGCATCACGATTTTCACCACGCAACTCTTCAGGACACCCCGCCATGAGCATCAAATCGGACAAGTGGATTCGCCGCATGGCGCAGGAACACGGCATGATCGAGCCCTTCGTCGAGCGCCAGATGCGCGGCGAGCAGGACAGCCGTGTGATCTCCTTCGGCGTCTCCAGTTATGGCTACGACGTGCGCTGCGCCAACGAATTCAAGGTGTTCACCAACATCAACTCGGCCACCGTCGACCCGAAAAACTTCGATGCCGGCAGCTTCGTCGATATCAAGAGTGACGTGTGCATCATCCCGCCAAACTCTTTCGCCCTGGCGCGCACTGTCGAATATTTCCGCATTCCGCGTGATGTCCTGACCATTTGCCTGGGCAAGAGCACCTACGCCCGTTGCGGCATCATCGTCAACGTCACGCCACTCGAGCCCGAGTGGGAAGGCCACGTGACGTTGGAGTTCTCCAACACCACCACGCTGCCGGCGAAGATCTACGCCAACGAGGGCGTGGCGCAGATGCTGTTCTTGCAGTCCGATGAAGAGTGCGAAGTGTCGTACAAGGACCGTGGCGGCAAATACCAGGGCCAGCGTGGCGTCACCCTGCCGCGCACCTGAGCCGACAAGCGCGGGGAATTACCCGCGCCTTTGGCACTCCAACGAAGTAACGCCGGTGTGCATGATGTGCATCGGCTTTCGTCAGGAGCAGCCTATGAAACTCCATCCCGCAATCAGTGCCAAGCTGGCAGGCCTGCAGCCCAATCACGTAGGGTTGTTGCCCTGGTCACTGCTGGCGCACCCGCTGCCCATGCAGGCGGGGGGCGTGCCCCATCAACCTGACCCCGATACTCCGCAACCGCCGGAACCCGGTGAGACGCCTCCCATGGAGCCGGGTGAGCCGACCTTGCCGGACGAGCCGCCTCCCGCACCAGTCGCCTGAGCGTCGCTATAGCGGCCAGATGCGGTCAGCGCCCGCCAGGTACACCCGGCTGGCGCTGGCGGGGGTGACTTCCCACCCTCCGGTGAACTCACCGAACGCAGGTAGCAGGCTGACCTGCTCATCGATCACGAAGCAAGGCAGGCGCAGGCGCTGACGGGCCTTGCCGCGCAGGACGAACACCGGGTGTACATGGCCCGCGAGCACCGGATGGGTGCGGTGGGGCTGCGGTTCGTGCTGCAGGGCAAAGGGCTCCAGAACCCAAGGCTCGTCCACGATCTGAATATCGAGCGAAGCTGGTGGATCGCCGGCGTTGCGATCATGATTGCCGCGTATTAGGGCAATTTTCAGCTTTCTCTGTCGCTTCCGCCAATCATCCAGCTTGGCCAGTGTTGCCGGTGCTCGGGCCGTCCGGGCGTGAAGAAAATCGCCCAGGATGATCAGTTGCTCACAGTCGTGCTCGGCCAGCAGTCTATCGAGACGGGCGAGTGTCGCCTCAGTCGTTCCGCGTGGCACCGGTTGATGCAGGGCGCGGTAGCTGGCGGCCTTTCCGATGTGCACGTCGGCCACCAGCAGGGCGAGGCGGGCGGGCCAGTAGATGGCTTTGTCGGCGAGCAGCCAGAGCACCTGACCACAGTGTTCGATGGGTTGGTAATTCATTCCGCGTCCGCCGCTTGCTCCAGGTCCGCCACCATCCGCGCAATGCGGTCTGCCAGCTTCTCGGTGCTCAATGTCTCGCGCATGCCTTCCACCAGCAAGGCAAACGCCAGTGGCCCTGGCCGCTTCAACGCCCGCAGGTCCAGTTGCAGCGCGCTCATTTTCAGCAATTGCCGACGCAGCCGTTCGATTTCCAGCTCTTCGCTCAATACCTCATCCCGCGCCTGGCCAAGCAGCAGATTCCCCGCATCGTGTTTGCGAAACACCTCATAGAACAGCCCGCTGGAGGCCTGGATTTGCCGCGTGCTCTTCTGCGCGGCGGGATAGCCGCCAAACACCAGCCCGGCAATCTGGGCAATTTCCCGAAAGCGCCGCAGTGCCATTTCCCCGGCATTCAGGCTGGCCAGCACATCTTCCAGCAGGTGCCCGGTGCCGAGCGCTTGCGGCAGGTGACTGGCCCAGTCCACCTTGGCCGGGCTGAGGAGTTCGAATCCGTAGTCGTTGACGGCAATCGACACCGAAAGTGGTTGTGCGCGGCTGACCCGCCAGGCAATCAGATTGGCCAAGCCCAGGTTGGCCATACGCCCGGCAAAGGGATACAGGAACAGGTGCCAGCCCTGGCGGGATTTGAAGGTCTCGGCCAGCAGTGTGCCTGTGGTGGGTAAGGCTGACCACTGCGCCTGAAGCGCAAGCAGCGGGCGTACTGCGCGCATTTCTGGCCAGTCAAAGCGTTCATGGGCGGCAGCATCGAGCTGCTCGACCAGCGCGTCGGCCAGTTCGCTCGAGAGTGGCATGCGCCCGCCGTTCCAGCGCGCTACAGTGGCCTTGCGCGCGGTGCTGCGACGCACATAGGCGGTCATGTTTTCCACCCGCACCAGCTCCAGTACCCGCCCGGCGAACACCAGCGTATCGCCGGGGCGCAGGCGGGCGATGAACGCTTCTTCAATACTGCCCAGCGTTTTCCCGCCGCCGCCCTTGCTCCAGTATTTCAGTTGCAGGTTGGCATCGCTGACGATGGTGCCGATGCCCATGCGGTGGCGCCGCGCCAGGCGTTCGCTGGTAACCCGGTAAACACCGTCGGCCTGGCGCTCGACGCGCTGGTAGTCCGGGTAGGCGGTCAGTGAGCTGCCGCCTTGGCAGACGAAGTCCAGCGCCCATTGCCATTGGTTGTCGCGCAACTCGCGAAAGGCCCAGGTGCTGCGCACTTCGGCGAGCAGTTGCTCCGGGCGAAAGCCACTGCCCAAGGCCATGCTGACCAGATGCTGTACCAGCACATCCATGCACAGGCACGGTGAAAAGCGGGCTTCGATGTGGCCGGCTATCAGTGCCTGCCGAGCCGCAGCCGCTTCCACCAGTTCCAGGCTATGGGTAGGCACCAGGGTGACCCTCGAGCGCCGCCCTGGCGCATGTCCTGAGCGACCCGCCCGCTGCATCAGGCGGGCAATACCCTTGGCCGAGCCAATTTGCAGCACCCGTTCCACAGGCAGAAAGTCCACGCCCAGGTCCAGGCTGGAGGTGCAGATCACTGCCTTCAGGCTGCCTTGCTTGAGGCTGCGCTCGACCCAGTCGCGGGTATCACGGGCCAGCGAGGCGTGGTGCAGGGCGATCAGCCCGGCCCAGTCCGGGCGGGCCTCAAGCAGGGCCTGGTACCAGATTTCGGCCTGGGCACGGGTATTGGTGAACACCAGGCTACTGGCACTGGCATCGATCTCATGGCTGACCTGGTCAAGCATCTTCAGGCCCATGTGCCCAGCCCAAGGGAAGCGCTCGATCGCTGCTGGCAGCAGGGTGTCGACCTGCAGCGCTTTGTCTTGCCGGCCTTGCACCAGCAGGCCACCTTGGGGCAGCAAGACATCCAGTGCGTGTTGCAGGTTGCCGAGCGTTGCCGACAAGCCCCAGGTCGGTAGGGCTGGGTGCCAATGGCGCAGGCGCGCCAAGGCCAGCTGCAGCTGTACCCCGCGCTTGTTGCCAAGCAGCTCGTGCCATTCATCCACCACCACCATTTGCAGCGTGGCGAAATCCTCACGTGCCTGTGCCCGGGTCAGCAGCAGGGTCAGGCTTTCGGGGGTGGTGATCAACACACTGGGTAGCCGCCGGGCCTGTCGGGCGCGTTCGGCACTGTTGGTGTCGCCGCTGCGCACCCCAACGTTCCAGGGCAGCTCGAGCTCTTCAAGCGGCGCTTGCAACGCGCGTGCGGTATCGGCGGCCAAGGCACGCATGGGCGTCACCCACACCACCTGTATGGGGGCCGGCTGGCGGCCCTGCGGCCTGGGCTTGAACGCACGTAGCGCAGCGAGCCATACCGCGTAGGTCTTGCCGGCACCGGTACTGGCATGCAGCAAACCGGACTCGCCCCGTGCGACGGCAGCCCATACGCGCCGTTGGAAAGCGAAGGGCTTCCAGCCGCGCATGGCAAACCAGGTGTTTGCGAGGTCAGTAGCAGCAGGCATGAGGCAGGTGGTCCTTCGACGGCTGTGCTTCTACAGACCACTGGCCGGCTGCAATGGTTTTACCCGGATCAATTGGCCAACAGGTAGCCGCTGCGGCATACCTGTTCGCCGGCCACATGGGCGATGACCATGCCAGCGGTGGCCATGCGCCGTACGCTACGCGCATACAGCAGGCCCGGCTGGCTGTTGCGCAGGGCGGTGACTCGGTCACTGAGTGGGTCGATGACTTCGGCAATCAGTTGGCCGGCCTCCAGGTGCTGGCCCGGTTTGGCATGGTAAACCAGCAACCCACCCAGTGGCGTTGCCACGGGTTCCACCGCGGCCAACGGCGTGGCGTGGCGTAACAGTGCGGGCAGGGCGGCCCTGGTGCCTTCGATGACACCGGCGTGGGTCAGGAAGTCGAGGATCGCCTGGCAGTCCTTGCTGGCCAGATCATGGCTGACATCCGCCTGGCCGCGCAGCTCGACGGTTACCGAGCAGCAGCCTAACGGAATCGGGAAGCGTTTGCCGAAGCGCTGCTGCAATTGCCACCAGACCAGGCTGAAACACTCATCGAACGACTGCCCGCCCGAGTCGGTTGCCAGCAGGCTGGCCTGGGCGCCCAGGTAACGGGCCAAGGGTTCGATCTGGGGCCATGCATCGGGTGTGGTGTACAGGTGCTCGACCGCTTCGAAGTCGCAGTGCAGGTCCAGCACCATGTCGGCATCGCAGGCCAGGCGCTGCAGTATCAGGCGCTGGGCCTGCAGGGGGGTACGGGCCGGGTGTGCATCCAGGCCGCGGCGCAGGTATTCGCGGATCAGTGCAAGGTTGTGCTGCGGGTCCTGGGTGAGGTGTTCTTCGATCTGGTCGCCGATGCTGTCCGACAGGTCGACGAAGTGGCGATTGAAGTTCTCGCCACTTTGCAGTTCAAAACGCCCCAATGGCGCATCCAGCAGCACTTGCTCCAGGCCCACCGGGTTGGCAACCGGCACCAGAATGATCTCGCGCTGCAGTCGGCCTTGCTGTTCCAGCTCGACCAGGCGGCGCTTGAGGTGCCAGGCTACCAGCATGCCCGGCAACTCGTCGGCATGTAGCGAGGCCTGTATATAGACTTTGCCACCACTGCGGGGGCCGAAGTGGAAGCTGTGCAGTTGGCGGGTGATGCCCGGAACGGGGGAGAGCAGGTCGTGGGTTGAGTGATGCATGTTGGTCCTGGCTGCGTGGCGAAAACGGTCTGCGACACGGGTCGGCTCAAAAATAGAAGCATAGTTTCAGCGAATGCGCCTCATCCTGCAGCAATCGGGCAACGCAAACTTTTTCAGGCCAGTAGCGCCTGCAAGGTGGCCAGGTCATCTGCCTCCTCCACCGGCTTGTCCAGCCGCCAGCGCAGCATGCGCGGAAAGCGCACGGCGATACCGCTTTTGTGACGCCGGGACAGTGCGATGCCTTCGAAGCCCAGCTCGAACACCAGCGTTGGCGTCACACTGCGCACCGGGCCGAACGTTTCCACCGTGGTCTTGCGGATGATGGCGTCCACCTTGCGCATTTCTTCGTCACTGAGCCCTGAATAGGCCTTGGCAAAGGGCACCAGCGCCCGATCAGGGGTACCTGCCGGTGCATCCCATACGGCAAAGGTGTAGTCGCTGTACAGGCTGGCCCTGCGGCCGTGGCCGCGTTGGGCATAGATCAGCACCGCATCGACGCTGAACGGGTCGATCTTCCACTTCCACCAAATGCCCATGTCCTTGGTGCGTCCCACGCCGTACAGGGCCTTGCGCTGCTTCAGCATCAGCCCCTCCACACCCAGGCTGCGCGACTGTTCGCGCTGGCGGGCAAGGTCGGGCCAGTCCGGGCCTTGCAGCAGAGGCGACAACAGCACGGGGGCAAGTGGGTGTTCATCCACCAGGCGTTCCAGCTGGCTTCGACGTTCGTGTTGCGGTCGGCTGCGCCAGTCATCGCCCTGCCACTCCAGCAGGTCGTAGGCCTGCAGCACCACTGGCGCATCGTTCAGCAGTTTTTTGCCCAGCGTTTTGCGACCGATGCGCTGTTGCAGCAAGGCAAATGGCTGCACGGCCAGTTCAGTCTCGTTTTCACCGGGTTTCCAGACCAGAATCTCGCCGTCGAGCACAACGCCATCGGGCAACGTCTGTGCCAGACCATGCAGTTCGGGGAAACGCTCGGTAACCAGTTCTTCGCCGCGTGACCACACCCACAGCTGGCCATCGCGCTTCACCACCTGCGCCCGAATCCCGTCCCACTTCCACTCGATTTGCCAATCGCTTGGTGGCCCGAGCAGGGTGTCGAATTGATCGCTGGACACTTGCAGGGGATGGGCCAGGAAGAATGGGTAGGGCTGGCCGCCGCGCTGGTTGTGTTCATCGGCGGACTCTGGAGCGATCAGCCTCTGGTAGCTGGCTGCAGTAGGGCGATGGCCTGTATCGGTGTAGCCGACCAGGCGCTGGGCCACGCGTTTGGCGTCCAGCCCGGCCAATTGTGACAGGGCGCGGGTGACCAGCAGCTTTGACACGCCCACGCGAAAGCTGCCAGTGATCAGCTTCAGGCATAGCATCAGGCTGGCGCGGTCCAACCGGGCCCAGAGCGGTGGCAGGCGCAGCCTGACTTGCTCAGGCGGCAGCCCGCGCAGGGGCAGCAAATGCTGTTCCACCCAGGTGGCCAGGCCTTCCTCGCTGCCATTGGCGTGCAGCGGCAGCAGCAGCGAAATGGTCTCGGCCAGGTCGCCCACGGCCTGATAGCTTTCTTCGAACAGCCAGTCCGGCAGGCCTGCCAGCGCTGTTGCCAGTTCGCGTAGAAGGCGGGTGGGCACCAGTTGGCGTGGGCGCCCGCCGGCCAG
Organism: Pseudomonas sp. zjy_15; assembly: GCF_043101865.1. Classification (NCBI taxonomy): domain Bacteria; kingdom Pseudomonadati; phylum Pseudomonadota; class Gammaproteobacteria; order Pseudomonadales; family Pseudomonadaceae; genus Pseudomonas; species Pseudomonas sp. zjy_15. The sequence continues at coordinate 48,574 of NZ_JBICII010000032.1, read as the reverse complement.
GAAATACACCGCCCAGGCAGCATCTTCGGCGGGCGCCATGTCGAAGTAGCCGCGCAGTGCCTCGAGCTTGGCGTTGCTGGAGGTGGTCGCGTCCAGACGCAGGAACAGCGTAGCGAAGGCTTTCATGGCGAAGTGGCCGTGTTCGGCGCATCGTCTTCGTCGCCATACTCGGTGACGAAGGCGCGGGCATCCAGGCCTTGTTCGGTGAGGTAGCGCACCAGTACGTCGACCGAGCCGTGGGTGACCATTACCCGTTTGGCACCGGTCTGGCCAATGGCCCAGAGCAGGCCGGGCCAGTCGGCGTGGTCGGATAGCACAAAGCCCCGGTCCACGCCGCGCCGTCGGCGGGCGCCGCGTAGCAGCATCCAGCCGCTGGCCAAGGCATCACTGTAATCGCCAAAACGGCGCAGCCAGCTGCTGCCGCTGGCTGATGGGGGCGCCAGGATCAGTGCCTGGCGCAGCAGTGGATCGTTGCGCGGGATGTCGCCTGCGTAGCGGGTTTCCGGCAGGCGGATACCGGCATCCCGGTACACCCGGTTGAGCGACTCCATGGCGCCATGCACGAGGATCGGGCCGATGCTGGCATCCAGCCCATGCAGAATCCGCTGGGCCTTCCCGAAGGCATAGCAGAACAGTACGCTGGCTTTGCCCTGTTCGCTGTTTGCCCGCCACCAGGCATTGATGTCGGCGAAGGTCTCGCTTTGGCTTGGCCAGCGGTAGATCGGCAGGCCGAAGGTCGACTCGGTGATGAAGGTGTGGCACGCCACTGGTTCGAAGGGCGTACAGGTGCCATCGGGTTCTACCTTGTAGTCACCGGATGCAACCCAGACTTCACCTCGGTACTCCATGCGCACCTGCGCCGAACCCAGCACGTGCCCGGCCGGGTGCAGGCTCAACGTCACACCGTGGTGCAGCAGGCGCTCACCGTAGGGCAGGGTCTGCAAATTGATGGCCTGGCCCAGGCGGCTGCGCAGAATGCCGGCACCGGGGCTGGCGGTCAGGTAATGGCCATTGCCGGTGCGTGCGTGGTCGCCGTGGCCGTGGGTAATGACAGCCCGGTCCACGGGCCGCCAGGGGTCGATATAGAAATCTCCGGGCGGGCAGTACAGCCCTTCGGGGCGGGCGATGACAAGGTCCATGGCACGGGCACTGGTTCTGGGCTTACCCGTTAGGATACGTGGTGCAAGGCGTTAGTTCGGATGGATGTGGGAGGGAGCTGCTGAATACGTTCACCAGGCCCCCTCGTGCTTCCCTCAAGCACGCCTTTACCGCCCCGGCACCAACGTAAGCCGCTGGTTGCCATACGCCCTGGCGAAGTTCTGCTGTTGCAGCGGCAGGCTCATGAATCGCCCTTTGAACCAGGCATCCAGCCCGTCGCGGTAATGCGCGCTGGCCGGGTTGCCGGACTGGCCGTTACTGGTCAGTATCTGCAAGGGTTCGGCCTGGCCGAAGTCGACGATCATCCGTGCCGAGGCTGGCAGGCGAGTGTCGAAGTCGCTGCCCCAGGCGAATGGTGTGAGGGCCAGGGTAGTGAAGTCGCCGCCTGCGGCAAGCGGCGCACGGCTGATCGCATCACCCAGGCCATGGTAGGCCGGTGCCGGCCAGCGGTACTGGTGCAGCTTGCCCCACTGCCAGGTGCGTCGGTCGGCCCCCAGTTGCGCGATACCGGCCTCCATTGCGCCCGCCAGGCTGCGGGCGAGGATGGTGGGTTTGTCTTCTTTTTGCGGCGTGGTGCGGTCATCCCAGAAAGGGCTGTCATCGCGGCCCAGCAGGTGATCGGCCTGCGCCGAGAACGACAAACGTGCATTGCTGACGAACGCCTGCCAGGCCGGGCTGGACGCCGGGCCAAGGTCATCGAGGAAGGTCTGTCGAGCGACCTCCTGCAAGAACAACGCGTACAGCGCGGCATCTGCCGACACCGGGCTCAGGCGTCCATCGAAAGCCTTGATCCGGGCCAGTGTGTCGCGGGCCTTGTCGCGCTGCACAGCGGGGAGGGCGTCGATCGCCTGCTTCAGAGGCTGGGCCATGCCGGGGGCGTCGAACATCTGCTTGAGCTTGTTGGCCAGCAAGGTCACCTGGTCGTTCTGCAGGGCCATCAGGCTGCGACTGTCGTGGCGGCCGTTGCCGGCCAGCTGTGCCAGGCGTTCGGCACGTTCGGGGTAATACCAGGTGCTGGACAACTGCATGCCATAGCCGCGCGGCAGGCTGCGCTGGTTGGCGTGGCCGATCCAGCCCGCGGGTGGGTCCTGGTCGTATGGGTGCAGCATCGGGTCGGCATAGCCGTCCCAATCGTAACGCCCGTCCCAGCCCGGCGAGGGCAGCAAGCCCTGGCCATCGCGGCGATTGGGGTAGCGGCCACTGACTTGCCAGCCGATGTGCTCAGGCTCGGCGAAAACGAAGTTGACGGCAGCAGCGGTCACTTCCCGGGTGCTGTCGAAGGCTCGCTCCAGGTTCTTGGCCCGCGTCAGGTCGAACAGCGCATCCAGGCTGCGATCACCTTTGAACTGTGGCAGGTTCAGCGCCAGGCCCAGGCTAGCGTTTTCTGGCTGGGCCAGCAGGGTGCCGTGGCGGGTGTCGTACATCACTTCGCGCAGTGGTCGTTGCCCACGGATAAAGAAGGTTTCGATACGGGTGCGGGCCGGCAGCCATTTACCGTCGGCCAGGTAGCTCAACTGATTGCCTTGGCGGCGCAACTGCTCAAGGAACACGTCCTGATTGTCGGCCATCACTGCGCTGCTGCTCCAGGCCAGCTTGCCATTGTAGCCGGCCAGCACGATCGGCAGGCCGGGCAAGGACAGGCCGGCCACCTGGTACTTGCTGGTATTGATTTGTACCGGGCTCAAGGCCCAGCCGGCGCGGCTGTCGCTGGCCAGCAGGCTCTTGCCGCTGCGGCTGCGCTGCGGGCCCAGGGCCAGGTTGGCCGACCCCGGGCTACCGAGCAGGTCGAGGTCGGCGAGCTTCTGGCTGGCGGCTGTCAGGGCGGGCAACCCCGGCAACTGGCTGGCGAGGTTCAGGCCCCTGAGCTTGTCCACTTCCATTTCGGCCAACGGCTCGTCCGGGGCCCCGGGCAGCAACCAGGCCAGCTTGTCGCTACCCACTTTCTGCGCCAGGGTCAGGGCGCTGAGTTCCTCGTGCAGGTTGACCGACTGGCTGAACGCGTACAGGCAGAAGATCAGCGCCGAGTCTTCAGGCTTCCAGTATTCGGGGCGATAGCCACTGCTGGCCAGGCCTGCTGGCAGCTTGTCGCGGTAGCGGAACAGGTAGGCGTTGACCCCGCGCGCGTACACTTCGAAGAAGCGCTTGAGCCGTGGCGATGCGTCGGCGTATTGCTGGGCGGCACTCTGCTTGAGGTTGGCGGCGCGCATGAGGCGGTCGATGTCCAGCGCTTCGCTGCCGGCCAGTTCGGCCAGACGGCCCTGGGCGAGCAGGCGCATGGCGACCATCTGTTCGATGCGGTCGCTGGCGTGCACATAGCCCAGGCTGAACAGCGCATCATGGAAGCTGCTGCTTTCGATCAGCGGCGCGCCCATGGCATTGCGCCGTACCGAAACGTTCTGCGCCAGGCCCTTGAGCGGCTGCACGCCGCTGGTCGGTGGCACGCTATCCTGGTAGCCGCCCATCTGGCAGCCGGCCAGCCCGAGCATGCCGAGCAGGGTGGCAGCGGTTGCGAACCGCAAGCGGAAGGGAGGAAAGGCGGGGGCGGCCATGGCAAGGGCTCCTGCAAGGCGAGGCTGGTTTGGAAAGGCGCTAAGGTAGTAAGCGCGCAGGCGCCGTGCAAGGTCCCAGGTCGGTTTATTTGATTGCGCGGGTCAAACGTCGAAGTGCTCAGCCAAGGCGTCGGAAAAATGCGTGCAATTGATACGCGTGTAGCGTTGATAGTCACGGCTCACCGCGAATGCAGAGCCGGGCATCAGCAGGATCTTGTGCTGCTCCAGTTTACGCATGAAAGGTTGCAGGTCGGGCAGGTCCGGGTGGTAGACCCAGAGGAACATCCCCCCTTGTGGTGCAATGTCGAACTGCCAGCCGCGCTCGAGCAGCAAGCGTTGGGTTTGCACTTGCTGGCGAATCAGGCGCTGCTGCACGTCCTTCATGTGCCGGGCATAGGTGCCATCCGACAATATGGTGTTGACGAAGCGTTCGCAAAACGCCGGGACAGCAACGCAGGTCAGCAGTTTAAGGCGTGTGAGCGGCTCGATCAGGTCTTGCGAGCAGGCAATGAACCCCACGCGCAGCGATGCCGACAGGCACTTGGAGAAGCTGCCGATGTAGATAACCCGGTCAAGGTTGTCCAGCTCGGCAAAGGTCTGGCGCACGGCGGGGCTGAAGTCCCCATACACATCATCCTCGACCACGAAGAACTCGTGCTCCACCGCCAGGCGCAGGACGCTGAAGGCGTTGTGCGGGCTGATGTTGCTGCCGGTCGGGTTGTGGAAGGTGCTGTTGCAGAAAAACGCCTTGACCTTGTGCCTGGCCAGGTGGCTTCTCATTTCTTCCACGTCCGGCCCGTCCTGGGTCCGCCGAATACCGACGACGTGCCCGCCCGCCAGCTGGATCAGCTTGATCAGGTTGCCGTTACCCGGTTCGTCGACGAAAACGTGGTCGCCTGGTTTGATCAGCAACCGTGCCACCAGGTCCAGGCCTTGCGTAGCCCCCAGTGTGGTCAGCAACTGGTTGGGGCGGGCTTCGACACGGGTCAGCCGTTTCATGTGCACGCACAGCTGTTTACGCATGGGCAGGTAGCCCTGGATGTCGCCGTACTCTGCCAGCGAGCTCTGCTCCAACCGCGCCGTGCGCCGAATTGCCTTGGCCAGCAACTCGGTGTCGCGCCATGCAGGGGGCAGCCAGCCGCTGCCCAGTTTGGTGAAGTGCTGGCCGCCCTGCAGCAGCCGGAACAGCGGATCGCCGGCCATGCACTCGGGTTCGTGGATCACGCTGGTTTGCCGGGCGCGGTTTGCCACGAAGTAGCCACGGCCGGGTGATGCCGTCAACACACCTTCGCTGACCAACTGGGCATAGGCCGATACGACGTCGTGGTAACTGAAGTCGACTGCAGCCGTCAGCTTGCGGATGGAGGGCATGCGTTGCCCTGGCAACCACTCGCCTGCATCCAGGCGTTGTTTCAACAGGTGATGAAGGCTGCAGGGGGTCATGGCAGGTCCGAAACCGTTAGAAAAAAAAGCCTAACAGTTAACGGAAATGCTTGTCGACTGTTCGTTTGCAAATGGCCAGCACATGCCACTATCCCCGTGTCGAAACTTTCGGCTGCCAACAAAGGCGGCACTTATAGCGTTTGTGCAGACCCGATAACTGGATATCAAGCCCATGCACCCTATGGACATGCAATCAGCCGTCATTGCCAGGCTTCCTGTCCCTGACGAACTGGAGTCATTCAAAGTTGTAAAGAATCTTGTGACCTCGGCGTTATTGGAGTGTTGTTCAATCGTCGAGTTCGAAGCACTGAAAGAAACATCGGTCATTGAAAGTGTGACTGAACAGGCACATGCCGATTTGCAGGCATTTGCCATGAAAGATCCGGCTGCCGGCCGCGACCTGGTATTCATTGCAAAAACCTACACCTCTTATTCTGCGGTTTTGCATTATCGGCTTGCCCATTGGATCTACAACAATAGCGCCGCTACCTACGGCGCCGGCGGTCAATGCCTGGCCGCCATGATTTCCCGGCGCGGAAAAATGCTGTCGGGGGCGGAGATTCATTTCCGCAGCCGCATCGGTGCGCGCTTCATCATCGATCATGGCATGGGCACCGTCATTGGTGAAACGTCGACCATTGGTGACGATTGCTACGTGCTGGGCGGGGTGACCCTGGGCGCCCGCGGTATCAGTGACAACCCCTCGAACCCCAGGCATCCGACGTTGGGTAACCGGGTACAGATCGGCGCTTTCGCCAGTGTGCTGGGCGCAATTCATGTGGGTGACGGCGCGTTTATCGGACCGGGCTGCATTGTTACCAAAGACGTCCCGGCCGCTGCCCGGGTACAGGTTAAAACATCATTGCAGGTGGTATTGGAATCATGAACTCTCTTAACTATGAAGTTTTACGAAATACCGAGAAACTGTATTACAAAGACCAGTACCTGGCGGGCGCGAACACTCAAGTAGCACGCGTGCACAGTGACGGCATCGAGTTGTTGAGCACAGTGGCCTACCCGGAAGGTGGCGGCCAGGAAGCGGACTTCGGCACGATTGAATTACCGGTGGGTACCGTGCGATTCATCTGGGTTAAAAAACTCTACGGTAGCCCTATTCGCCTGGAGGGTTTCAAAGGCGGAAAACTGGGCGGCATCATTATTCACAGCTTGCACCCTGATGATTTGCACTTGCTTGATGAAGTCACCGTAGGCATGCCAGCCCGCGTCACTATCGATATTGAACGGCGCGAACGGCTGACGTTGTCTCACAGTGCCAGCCACTTCCTGTATGCCGCCGCCATCGGGCTGCGTGAAGAGCTGAAGCAATGGACGATCGGCTGCCATATCAAAGAAGACACGGCACGTTTCGACTTCCTGGTCGAGGACGCGTTCACGGCTGAAGACGTACTTGAAATAGAACGACGGGCGAATGAACTGATCGGCTGCGATGCGCCCATCGAGCACTACGCGGTTCAAGGCCTGGAGGACGCGCGTTTGTGGACCTACAACGGGATAGAAATCCCGTGCGGTGGCACGCACCTCGATTCGCCTCGGCGCATCGGGCGCCTTGGCGTCAAGCGCAAACGCCTGGGTAAAGGCAAGGAACGGCTGATCTGCGTGTTCCCCGAGGCCGAAATCGACCTGTCCCCTTATCACGAGCACGCATTATGAACAGCACGTTACCGCGGCGCACGTACCTGTATTTCACCGCACAGTCGATCAACCTGACGACTGCCGTGATGTCGGTGACGATGGCCGCCATTGTCGGGGCCTCGTTGGCGCCTGACGCCGCATGGTCCACGGTGCCGTACGGGTTCCAGTTTCTTTGCCTGATGTTGGCAACCTATCCGGTCTCCAGGCTGATGAGCCGCATCGGCCGTAAAAAGGCGTTCATGCTGGGCGCGATTCCCCTGGCGCTGTCTGGCGTAAGCGGCTTTCTGGCGGTGGAGCACCAGCATTTTCCAACGCTGGTCCTCAGCCACTCAGCATTGGGTGTGTACATCGCGTTCGCCAACTTCAACCGGTTCGCGGCAACCGACAATCTTTCCCAGGCCTTGAAGCCCAAGGCGCTTTCGCTGGTCGTGGCTGGCGGGGTCATCGCGGCTGTCGTCGGGCCAACGCTTACCGAGTGGCTGCGTGATGTTGGTGGCTTCCCACTGTTTTCGTTGTGTTATGCCGCGTTTGTCGGCCTGGCGCTGCTGTCGTTGTTGATTGCCCTGTGCCTGCCCAATGATGCGGGTACGGCCAGCGCGATCAACAGCGCAACACAGCCGGCAAGCACCCGCGCCGAGCCGGCAGGCCCGAGCGTGGTTGTGGCAATGGCTGTCGCTGCGCTGGGCTACGGGATCATGAACCTGCTGATGATCCAGGCTTCGATGCACATGAAACACATGCACGAGGACTTCACTGACGTCCGACTGGCGATCCAGTGGCATGTGATCGCCATGTTTGCCCCGTCGTTCTTCACCGGCGCCATCATCCAGCGACTGGGTATCAAGACCACCATTTGCGCGGGCCTGGCCCTGTTGATCGGTTGCTCGGCGATGAATATCTGGTCGCACAGCTACGCCATGATGACCCTGGCACTGATTGCCCTTGGACTGGGCTGGAACCTCACTTATGTAGGCGGAGGTGCGTTGCTGGCCCAGTCACTGCAGAACAGCCCGGCCGCGATGCAGATGCAGGGCAAGAACGACCTGGCCATTGCCGTTTTTGCCACCCTCGGCGCATTCAGCCCTTCGCTGTTGCTGAGCTCGGTTGGCTGGGACGGTACCAATGCCATCTGCATGGTCCTCTGCATGGGGTTGCTGGTTGCCACTGCCGGCTTGCTGCAGAACAAGGCCGGTCTGCATACTTCAATGGAAGGTAGCCGCAAATGAGCGAGCTCATCAGTGTCAGCGATCGCATCTACACCAAACTGGAAATGAACAACCCGGGCGGTAGCCACAAATACCGGGCGGCGCGGCAGATCGTCGAACATGCCGTGCGCAAGGGTGACATCATTCCCGGGGTGACGACCGTCATCGAAAAGACCGGTGGCAGTTTCGGCTTTGGCTTGCTGGCGGCTTGCCACAAATACCAGGTCGCCGTAGAGCTGGCGGTCGGGCTGAGTTTCAGCCAGACCAAGCGGGATCTGCTGGAGTGTTTCGGTGCCCGACTGATCGGCAAGGAAATGCTGATGGCCGGTGCCACACCCAAGGACGTGGTGATGCATCACCTGGATAACCAGGCCGCGCTGGGCAAGTCATACTTCTACACCGACCAGTTCAACAACCCGGTAGGCATCGAGGCCCACCGCTATCAGACCGCCAGCGAACTGGCCATGCAACTGACCAACGCCGGGGCGGGGAGGCAGATCCTGTTCGTGGGCTGTGCGGGTACTGGCGCCAGTTTCACGGGTATCACCCTGGGGCTGAAGGACCATGGCTTCGAGGTGTCGACGGTGCTGGTCGATCCCAATGGCTGTGACTCGAGGGCCGGCGTGTTCGCCGATCATCGTTTTGAAGGCATGGCCGTGGGCGTTTGCCCGCCGTTCATGGACTGGTCGCTGGTGGACGAGCGGGCCCAGGTGCACCATGCAGAAATGCTGGCCGCACAGCGCTGGTTCTACATGCAGAGTGGCATTTTCGTCGGTAATACAGCCGCTGCCTGCCTGGCGGTTGCCCAGCGCATGGCCCAGCACCCGCAGTATGTCGAGACCACCCTGGTGACCATCGCCTATGATGCCGGCCTCTGGTACCAGGACCTGCTGGGGGCTAACCGGCGAAAGGCCGCGTAGCCTACCTGTGCCAGGCTCATGATTCAGAGGCTGGCACGGTACCTGTGGGAGCGGGCAAGCCCGCGAAGCAGGTGACGCGGTGGATGGCACGGGCTTCGCCCGTGTTCGCGGGCGCGCCCGCTCCCCACAGTGTTCGCGCAATCTCTCAGTTTTTTATCGAGTCAGTCGATCAGGCGCCGTGGCACTTCTTGTACTTTTTCTCGCTACCGCACGGGCACGGGTCGTTACGGCCAACGTCCTTCAGGGCGTTGCGTACCGGCTCCTGATGGCCGTGGTTGCAGTGCGGGCCGTGTACATGGCCGTGATCGTGGTGGTGATCATGGTCATGGTTGCAGTCAGGGCCATGAACGTGAGGCTGTTGGGACATTGCAGGGTTACTCCGGTATGTGATCGCCGGAGATTATCTCACCACTGCGTGATATGTGCAGGTCCCGATGGATGAGCAACCCGGTCGCCAGTTCGCCCTGCAGGGTGTAATGCAGCGGCTGCTTGCTTTTCAGCAGTTTGGCCAGTGGCTTCAGGTGCTGCCACAGGTTGGTTCGTGCGGTGATCTTGAACGTGCGCCGTGCATGCCCGCCCACGCTGCGCCATACGCTGGCTTGATCCTGCACCAGTAGCAGGTCATTGAGGCGTATTGCATACGACACGTTGCGAATGAACAGGCGGCTGTCATTGGGGTTGTCGACCCGCAGGTGCAACACGAACTCCTGTTCCAGCAACCTGGCCTTGACTGTTTCGACCTCGACCAGATGCACTTCGGGCTCGCGCCAGTCCTCGCCCCAGCTGGCACAACCCGTCAGCCATGCCAGCAGCGCACCGAGCAGTAGCAGACGGGTGCGCTTGATCATGTTCAGTTCCCTACGTAGCTGGCGCAGCATTTCTTGAATTTGTGCCCGCTGGCGCAGGGACAGGGGTCGTTGCGCCCGGCCTTCAGCCCGACCGTTGGGTCGATGAAGTACCAACGACCGGCATGCTGGACGAAGGCCGAGCGTTCACGGTGCTGATGATCGCCCTCTTGGTCGTGCCAACGCGCGGTAAAGGTGACGAAGCCGTGTTCCGGCTGGCCGCCCAGCACTTCTGCGCTTTCCACCTCCAGGCCCAGCCAGGTGCTCTGTGCACTCCAGTCGGCGATGGCAGCACGGTCCAGGTCGGCTTGCTGAACCGGTAGGGTGGTGGCTACCAGGTAGTCGACCAGGCCCAGCACGTACGCACTGTAGCGTGAGCGCATCAGGGCCTGGGCATCCGGTGCCGGGGTACCGGCATGGTAATGCCCGCAGCAGGCGTCAAGCAGGTTGCCACTGCCACAAGGGCAGACCGAGACACTCATCATCACCACCAGTACTTGCCGAAGTTTTCAGGGTTGGCCCAGAACCTGGCGTTGAGCCAGTCCGGTACCTGCTTATAGTCATGTAGATCATAGGTGAACAGGCTCAAAACCTGTTGGTCACGGCGGAATTTCTCGCTGGCCGACAAGGCCAGGGCGAAGAAGTCGGTGTCCTGCCAGCCGCAGGCGGCCAGGTCGGCCAGCACTGCAACCCGGCTGGCGTTGAGGTTGCGAATGCCGCCGAGCAGCTCCAGGCCGGTGCGCTTGGGCAAGTGCTCCAGGCAGTCCACCAGTACCGCCAGGTCAAAGCGCTGGGCGGCCAGTTCGGCCGGCAGCGGGCCTGGGGCGGCGATGTCGATGGTCACCTGGGGGTGCGCCTGGGCGAAGGCGTCCAGCGCCGGAAAGCGCGTACCTACCAGCAGCAGGCGTTGCGGAGTGAAACGCTCGAGCAGGGCTGCCAGGGCCTGTTGCGGGGTGCGTTTGGAAAAACCTTCGGTCATTGCCATTCCTCGTTCTAGTCGTCCAAGACTAGCGGGCTGCGGCGTGTGGGCAAAGAGGCATGTGGCCGTGACGTAGCTTATTGCTGGCAGGGTTGGGATGAGCGGTCTTTACTCCCAGAGATCGGTCTTATGCCGATTCCCCCTAGGAGAAGCAATGAAATGAGCATAGTACGCACAGCGATACCCCTGGTACTGCTCACCAGTGTGTTGACTGGTTGTGCAGGTTTGCAAAAAACCGACTGGCCGAAATGTGCCGCCGTCGGGGGTGTAGGCGGCGCCGCCTTGGGCGCCATCGAAAGTTCCAGCTGGGCTGGCTGGGGTGCGTTGCTGGGCGGTGGCCTGGCGGCGGGCTATTGCTGGGCCCACGGCGATGGCGACGAGGATGGCGACGGCGTGCCCGACAGCCGTGACAAATGCCCTGGCACCCCGCGTGGTGTGCAGGTCGATGCCAACGGATGCCCGCCTGAGCCGGTCGCGGTGGTCGAAGAAGTGGTGGTGCAGAAGGAAGAAGTCATTGTCATCCGTGATGTGCACTTCGAGTTCGACTCTGCGCGCCTGACTGCCAGTGACAAAGAGCGCCTCAATACCATTGCTACGCGTCTGAAGCAGGAAGCGCCATCTGCCCGCCTTAGCGTCAGCGGCCATACCGACAGCGTCGGTTCCGACAGCTACAACCAGAAGCTGTCCGAGCGACGTGCCCATTCGGTGACCGATTATCTGGTCGACAGCGGTGTAGCGCGCAGCAGCTTCGTTTCGGTGGTCGGCGCGGGTGAGACCCAGCCGGTGGCAGACAATGCCACAGCCGAAGGGCGTGCCATGAACCGTCGTACCGAGATCAAGATCCAGCGGTAAGACGGCGTGCGCTCGTGCCTTGAGCAGTGGCACGGGCGCATCTTCATGCCGCCCGGCCGTTTGTGGCCAATGACACAGGAGCATTCAGCATGAGTGTGACGTCGAAGGCGGCATTGCCGCTGTTGGTGGCTGCCAGCCTGCTCGCGGGCTGCGCTACGCACAGCGATGGCAGTGCGCCCCTCAATCAAAGGACCTGGCCCATCTGCAGCCTGCTGGGCGGCTTGGTCGGTGGTGGCCTTGGCGCCATCGAGAGTTCTTCCTGGGCTGCCGGTGGTGGTGCCCTGGGCGCCATCGCCGGGGGGCTGATTTGTTATGCCCAGGACGGTGACGAAGACGGTGACGGCATTTTCGATCGACGTGATCACTGCCCCGAGACCCCAGCCAACACGGCGGTCGACCACATGGGTTGCCCACTCAGACAGTACCCGGCAGCGCCACCTGCCAGTGCTCCCGAACCCTCGCCAGAGGTGATCACCCTCGATGACAACGGCGCGGTGATGTTCGCCTTCGACTCCGCCGAACTGACGCCGGCGGCCCAGCAACGCCTGCAAGGCCTGGTGGCGAAACTCAACTCACCGACGGTGGCCAAGGTCCGTGTGATCGGGCATACCGACAGTGTGGGCTCCGACAGCTACAACCAGGCACTTTCCGAACGCCGCGCCAGCAGCGTCGCCGAGTACCTGATTGGTCAGGGCCTGGAGATGGGCAAGGTCACCAGCCAGGGCCGCGGGGAAAGCGAGCCGGTGACCGACAACGAAACCGAGGAGGGCCGCGCGCGCAACCGACGGGTGGAGCTGCACTTCAACTGAGTGGTGCAGGCGCCTGCCTTGGCATTACCGTCAATGTCGTTCGCACGGCTTGCTCGATCGGGTCGCCTCGACATGACAACAATCTATAGGGACGGGTATGAAGTTCATCCTGGGTCTGGGCAAGGTCCTGACGGTCGCTTTCTGGGGGGTGTTGTTGTTCAATCAGCTGATGCCACAACCTTTGCCCTTCAATCTGCTGATCAATGCCGCAGGCATCGTCTTGTTGGGTCTGCACTTGCTTGAAGTGCTGTTCTTCAATCGCAGCCTGCGCGGGCGCAGTCACCGTTGGTTTGACCGGTTGCAAATCCTGTTGACGGGGATCTTCCATGTCATGTCCATTCCCCGTGTGCGCGAGGCGCCGCGGGTGAAGTGAGCAGCAGTGGCTGTGATTCTCACCGCGATCCCTTGTGGGGCTTGCCCGCGAACACCGGCAACGCCGGTGACATCCACCGTGGCACCGGTTTCGCTACTGGTTGCGCGCAGAACCTGTCAGATCACCAGCCGCGAACTGGCCACCGCAACCACGGCCAGCCCCAGCAGCAGATTGACCCCCACCATCCGCCGAATGCGCCCCAGTACCGCCGCCCCTGTCGGCCAGTCCTCGGCCTGCACTGCTGCCTTCAATTCCGGCAGCAGCAACGCCTGAATGCGCATGAACAAGGCAAGCATGGCGATCCCGCCACCGATCATCACGTGTACGTACCTGGGTGCTGTCTCGAAACCGCTGAAGCGCATGTGCAACATGCCGATACCACTTATCGCCAAAATCGCCACCGCCAGCCAGACCCAGCCGAAGAAGCGTCGGAAAACTTCCACCCACAAGCGCAGGCGGGCAGGCCCTTCCAGGGCTGCAACCGTTGCCGGGCGCAGCACCAGCCAGGCGAAGAACATGCCGCCGACCCATACCAGGGCGGCCAGAACATGCAGTGTGTAGGGCAGGGCAAAGGCGAGCATTCGGATCTCCATGCGGCAGAAAGGGCAATAGCGGGGTATGATAGCCGCCCCATGCGAAACACTGAAAATATATCCAGCCCTCCGGGCGCCTGCAGACCATGATCAGCAACGAACTCAAAGCCACTATCCAGGGCGCCTATTCGCGTTTTCTCGAAGCCAAGAGCCTCAAGCCGCGCTATGGCCAGCGCCTGATGATCGCCGAAGTGGCCAAGGTACTTGGCGACATTGCCTGCGACGATGAAGGCCGCCGCGCTGGCGAGCCTGCGGTGGTGGCCGTGGAAGCGGGCACCGGTACCGGCAAGACGGTAGCCTACAGCCTGGCTGCCATCCCGGCTGCCAAGGCCGCGGGCAAACGCCTGGTGATCGCCACGGCCACCGTGGCCCTGCAGGAGCAGATCGTCTTCAAGGACCTGCCCGACCTGATGCGCAGCAGCGGCCTCAACTTCAGCTTCGCCCTGGCCAAGGGCCGTGGCCGCTATCTGTGCCTGTCCAAGCTCGACATCTTGCTGCAGGAAGGCCACGCCCAGTCCGCCACGGCTCAACTGTTCGAAGAAGAAGGCTTCCGTATCGAAGTCGACGAGCGCAGCCAGAAGTTGTTCAACAGCATGATCGAGAAGCTTGCCGGCAACCGCTGGGACGGTGACCGTGACAGCTGGCCAGAGGCCCTGGAAGACCAGGACTGGGCACGGCTGACCACCGACCACAGCCAGTGCACCGGCCGCCACTGCCCCAACTTCCAGCAGTGCGTGTTCTACAAGGCTCGCGAAGGCATGGGCAAGGTCGATGTGATCGTCACCAACCACGACATGGTCCTGGCCGACCTGGCCCTGGGTGGCGGTGCGGTGTTACCCGACCCGCGCGATACCATGTACGTGTTCGACGAAGGCCATCATCTGCCAGACAAGGCCATCGGCCATTTCGCCCATTATTCGCGGCTGCGTTCCACCGCCGACTGGCTGGAACAGACCGCCAAGAACCTGACCAAATTGCTGGCCCAGCATCCGCTGCCCGGCGACCTGGGCAAGTACATCGAGCAGGTGCCGGAGCTGGCGCGGGAAGTACGCACCCAGCAGCAGTTCATGTTCACCCTTTGTGAACAGGTAGCCGACTTCCGTCCCAGCGAGGACACCGAAGGCCGTGAACGCCCGCGTTACCGTTTCGAGGGTGGGGTGGTGCCGGAGCAGATTCGCGAAGTGGGCATCGAACTGAAAAAGGGCTTTGCCCGCCTCAACGATCTGTTCACCCGCCTGGCTGACCTGCTCAAGGAGGGCATGGACGGTGAGGTCAACATCGGCATCGCCAGCCATCAGGCCGAAGAGTGGTATCCGCTGTTCGGCAGCCTGGTCACCCGTGCCCAGGGCAACTGGGAGCTGTGGACGGCCTTCACTGCCGAAGACCCGGAAGACAGCCCGCCCATGGCGCGCTGGCTGACCTTGGCCGAGAGTGGCGCGCTGTTCGACATCGAAGTCAACGCCAGCCCCATCCTCGCCGCAGAAATGCTGCGGCGCAGCCTGTGGAGCGTGGCGCACGGTGCGCTGGTGACCTCGGCGACGCTGACCGCGCTGGGCAAGTTCGACCGTTTCCGCATGCGTTCGGGGTTGCCGCGCGATGCCGTCACTTGTGTGGTGCCCAGCCCGTTTGTGCATGGCGATGCCGGTCTTTTGCGGGTCCCCGACCTGAAGGCCGACCCCCGCGATGCTGCGGCGCACACTGCAGCGATCATCCGCGAGCTACCGAACATTGTCGAAGATGCCCGTGGCGCGCTGGTGTTGTTCTCGTCACGCAAGCAGATGCAGGATGTGTTTGACGGTCTGGACCGTGACTGGCGCAAGCTGGTGCTCATCCAGGGTAACCTTTCAAAGCAGGAAACCCTGAACAAGCACAAGGCGCGGGTCGACGATGGCCAGCACAGCGTGCTGTTTGGCTTGGCCAGCTTTGCCGAAGGCGTCGACCTGCCGGGTGCGTATTGCGAACACGTGGTCATCGCCAAGATTCCCTTCGCTGTGCCCGATGACCCGGTCGAAGCTGCGCTGGCCGAGTGGATCGAGGCACGTGGCGGCAACCCGTTCATGGAAATTGCCGTGCCCGACGCCTCGTTGAAGCTGATCCAGGCCTGCGGTCGCCTCCTGCGTACCGAGCAGGATCGCGGCGTTATCACCTTGCTTGACCGGCGCTTGGTCACCCAGCGCTACGGCAAGGCTATTCTCAATGCGCTGCCGCCGTTCCGGCGGGAAATTTCCTGACCGCCGAGCACTTGCGCCGGCGCATTGTCCATTACTCAGTCTTGGGCCCATCAGGGCCCTGAAGGAGAGCCCTCGCCTTATGATCCGCCGTACCGTGCCCGCCGTCTTCGCCTTGTTGTGCAGTTCGCCCTTGCTGGCCGAGCAGCAAACGCTGTTCAGCTTCGTGCGCCCGGCCTCGGTGGTCAATGTGGCGACCGTGAATGCCGGCATGCCGCAGTACAACGCGGAACAAACGGCCGAGGGCGAGGTGTTGCGGCGTGTGGTGTTCAACCCGGCGCAGCAGCCCACCCTGCGCCTGAGCCCGCAGAGCGGGGTGTGGGACTGGTCCGCCGGGCAGTTCCTGACCTTGCGCCTGCAAAGTGCCATGGATTGGGCATTGACCGTGGATGTCACGGTGCAAGGCAGCGATGGCGGCACCTTGACCAGCCGTATCGACCTGCCCGCAGGCCCCGCGCAAACGGTGATGGTGCCGCTGACAGCCAGTTCGCCGCTGGACCAGGGCATGCGCGCCGGCCCGCCGATGCCGTGGACCCACGGTGGTCAGCGCCTCCTTTTGACCAGCAGTGCCGGTGCAGTCGACCTCAAGCAGGTGACCTCGGTCAGCCTGAGCATCCCCAGCCCCAAGGTGGCGCAGAGCCTGTTGATCGAGCGTGTCGGTATCCAGGATGACGACCAGGCGTACAGGGCGGCCTATCACGAGCTGATTGATGCCTATGGCCAGTCGACTCGCGGGAACTGGCCCGAGAAGGTATCCAGTGACGAGCAGCTCAAGGCGGCCGATACCCGTGAACAGCAACAGCTCAAGGGTTGGTTGGCGGAGCGCAGCAAGCAGCAGCTGGACGCTTACGGTGGCCTGGTGGGCGGGCCGGCCTTTGCAGCCAAGGGCTTCTTTCGCACTGAAAAGCGTGATGGCCGCTGGTACCTGATAACGCCGGATGGGCACCCGTTCTATTCGCTGGGGGTGAACGCCGTGGCGGCAGACGGTGGGCGTACGTATGTCGCCGGGCGCGAAGGCATGTTCAAGGCCCTGCCCGCCGAGGGCGATGCACTGGCCGGGTTCTATGGCGAAAGCAACAACGACGATGGTAATGCCTCGTCGCAGGGGCGCAATTTCAAGCAGGGGCGTTGGTTCGACTTCTACGCCGCCAACCTGCAGCGTACTTATGGCAAACCCTGTCCGCCCGCAGTGGAGGGCCAGCCAGCCAACTGCGCACTGCCGGTGCTGGATGCCGACCGCTGGCAGGCGCACGCGCTTGACCGGCTTCTGGCCTGGGGGTTCAACACCGTTGGCAACTGGAGCGAGCCGGCCCTTGGCCAGGCCAGACGCATGCCGTATACCTTGCCGCTGTCGATCGTGGGCGACTATGCCAGCATCAGCACTGGCATGGATTGGTGGGGGCGTATGCCCGACCCGTTCGACCCGCGATTTGCCATGGCCACCGAACGTGCGGTGGCCATCGCCGCTCGCGATCACCGCGACGACCCTTGGTTGATCGGCTACTTCGCGGACAACGAACTGGCCTGGGCTGCCCCCGGAAGCGATCCCCAGGCCCGTTATGGCCTGGCCTACGGTACCTTGCGCCTGACCACCGACGTGCCAGCCAAACGCGCGTTTCTCAAGCAGCTGCGCGACAAGTATCGCAACCAGGAGGGGTTGTCCAAGGCCTGGGGGATCGAACTGACCGCCTGGGAGCTAATGGAGGATCCTGGCTTCGAGGCGCCGTTGCCTAACCCGGAGCACCCGGAAATCGAGCGTGACTACCAACACTTCCAGCGGGTATTTGCCGAGACCTACTTCAAGACCATTTCCGATTCGTTGAAGTGGCATGCGCCCAATCACATGCTCCTGGGTGGTCGCTATGCGGTCAGTACACCGGAGGCGGTCAAGGCCTGTGCCGAGTTCTGCGATGTACTGAGCTTCAACTTCTATACCCTCAAGCCACAGGACGGCTACGACTTTGCCCGCCTGGCGGAGATGGACAAGCCGGTGCTCGTGTCCGAGTTCCAGTTCGGCTCGCGTGATCGCGGGCCGTTCTGGCCGGGGCCATTGGAGCTGGCGCGGGAAGAGGATCGCGGCCCGGCCTACGCAAACTTCCTCAAGGCGGCCCTGGCGCAGCCGATGATCGTTGGCGCGCACTGGTTCCAGTACCTCGACCAACCGGCCAGCGGTCGCCTGCTCGATGGTGAGAACGGCCACCTCGGGCTGGTGGCGATTACCGACATGCCCTATCCAGGGTTTGTCGATGCCGTGCGCAAAAGTAACCTGCACACCATGAGCCAGCTGCGTGCCGAGCTGGAAAGACCGGCCCCCTGAAGTCAGGCTGGTGCAGTCATCTTACGTGGGAGTGGCTTTGTGTCGCGACCACTTGGTCCAAGCCAGTTTGCAAAACGCCCAACTACTGAAACAATGCACACCTTTTTGGATATGGTCGTACGGAGAGCAGCGGGTGCAGATCCAGGGTCACTATGAGCTGAAGTTCGAAGCCGTGCGCGAAGCCTTTGCCGCGCTGTTCGATGATCCCCAGGAGCGTGGCGCCGCGCTGTGCATCCAGGTGGGTGGCGAAACCGTCGTTGACCTGTGGGCCGGCTGTGCCGACAAGGACGGCCAGCAGGCCTGGCACAGCGATACCATCGCCAACTTGTTCTCTTGCACCAAGACCTTCGCGGCCGTTACCGCCCTGCAACTGGTCGGCGAGGGCAAGCTGGCCCTCGATACCCCGGTGGCCAACTACTGGCCCGAGTTTGCCCAGGCGGGTAAGCAGTCGATCACTTTGCGCCAGTTGCTCAGCCACCGTGCCGGCTTGCCGGCCATTCGTGAGCTGCTGCCGGCCGAAGCTTTGTATGACTGGCAGGTCATGGTCGATGCCCTGGCCGCCGAGACTCCGTGGTGGACGCCAGGCACAGAACACGGCTATGCCGCCATCACCTATGGCTGGCTGATCGGCGAGCTGATCCGCCGTGCCGACGGCCGTGGCCCTGGCGACTCGATCGTGGCCCGTACCGCCCGCCCGTTGGGGCTGGATTTCCATGTTGGCCTGGCCGACGAAGAGTTCCACCGCGTGGCGCATATTGCCCGTGGCAAGGGCAACGCTGGAGATGCCGCAGCGCAACGCTTGCTGCAGGTGACCATGCGCGAGCCTGAGGCACTGTCGACCCGCGCCTTTACCAACCCGCCCGCGATACTGACCAGCACCAACAAACCGGAATGGCGACGCATGCAGCAGCCAGCGGCCAATGGCCATGGCAACGCACGCAGCCTGGCGGGGTTCTATGCCGGGCTGCTGGACGGCAGCCTGCTTGAATCCGAACTGCTCGATGAGCTGACCCGCGAGCATAGCCTCGGCCAGGATCGTACCTTGCTCACTCAGACCCGTTTCGGCCTGGGCTGCATGCTCGACCAGCCCGATGTGGCGAATGCCACCTTTGGTCTTGGCGCCCGCGCCTTTGGCCACCCCGGTGCCGGTGGCTCGGTCGGTTTTGCCGACCCGGAGCACGATGTGGCCTTCGGTTTTGTGGTCAATACCCTAGGCCCTTATGTGCTGATGGACCCACGGGCCCAGAAACTGGTGCGCGTTCTTGCCACTTGCCTTTGATCGGGTAATGCGGGTATTGCCACACCCCTTTGACTATCCTCAATGCCAAGGCCTGAAGTCCCTGGGCAAAATATCTTTCTATTTCATGGTGTATCGCTGATGTCTTCACATAAAACCTTAGCACTCGCCCTGTGCCTGACCGCCGTTACCGGCTGCGCCAGCCACTCCCCGGATGGCTCCAAGGTAGGTGGTTCCAGCTGGTGGCCTTTCGGTTCGGAAAAGGTTGCCGAGCAGGAAGTGAAGTCAGCCGTTACTGAAACCGTGGCCAAAGCCGATGCCAAATCCGAAAGCGCCAGCCGCTGGTGGTGGCCGTTTGGCGGTGACGACGAGCAAGCCAAGGGGCCGGTGGTGCCGAAGATTGATCAGAAGGCTACCCAGGCCTGGCTGGACGAATACGAGCCCAAGCTGCGTGAAGCGATCAAGGACAGCAAGCTGGAGCTGGAGCGTCGCGACAATGTGCTGGCGGTAACCCTGCCGGTAGACAGCTCATACAATCGTGATCGCCCGAACATGCTGCTGCCCCTGTCCCTGGGCCCGATCACCCGCGTCGCCAAGACTGTCGAAGGCGACCCCAAGACTGCCGTGCTGGTGCTGGGCCATGCCGACAGCAGCGGTGCCGCCGTTGCCAACCAGAAGCTCAGCCTGGAGCGCGCCGCTTCGGTATCGGCCATCTTCCGCCTCAGCGGCCTGCAGCGTGACCGCCTGACCCTCAAGGGTATGGGCTCGATGATGCCGCGCGCTGCCAACGACAGCGCCGAGGGGCGCTCCCTGAACCGCCGCGTGGAAATGTTGCTGACCCCGCAGAACACCATGGTTGCACTCCTGGCCAAATACCAGCAGGCCGCCCCGGCACCCGCCCCGGCCTCGATGGTGGCCGTGCAGGATGCCAAGGCTGCTGGCAGCAAGCCGGTCGCCAAGGCTGCGGCGAAGAAACCTGTAGCCAAGGCCAAAACACCAGCGAAGACTGCAGCCAAGAAAAAAGCTGCGCCAGCCAAGCCTGCTGCCAAGAAAGCTGCCGTTGACAAGAAAGTAGCTGCCAACAGCCCTGCGAAGACCAACTGATCGTCAAGGAACCGCAGTCATGACCCAATCCCTGGCCGATATGCGCCGCGACTACACCCGTGATGGACTGACCGAAGCCCAGGCACCGGGGGAGCCGTTTGCCCTGTTCCACCAGTGGTTCGCCGATGCGGTGAAAACCGAGCAGGTACCGGTGGAAGCCAACGCCATGACCTTGGCCACCGTGGACGGCGAAGGTCGCCCGCATTGCCGTGTATTGCTGTTGAAGGGGCTCGACGAGCAGGGGTTCACTTTCTTCACCAACTACGACAGCGCCAAAGGCCAGCAACTGCAAGCCAACCCCTTTGCGGCCATGACCTTCTTCTGGCCGGCGCTGGAACGTCAGGTACGCATTGAAGGTCGGGTGCAGAAGGTTACGGCGCAGGAGTCGGATGCCTACTACCAGGTCCGCCCGCTGGGCAGCCGTCTGGGGGCCTGGGCCTCGCCACAGAGCCGCGTGATTGCCGGGCGTGAGGAACTGGAGGGCCTGGTAAAGGCCACTGAAGCGCGTTTCTCCGACACCCAGCCGCATTGCCCTGAGCATTGGGGGGGATACCGTTTGTTGCCCGAGCGCATCGAGTTCTGGCAGGGGCGCGCAAGCCGCCTGCATGACCGGTTGAACTATCGGCTGGTGGATGGGCAGTGGCTGCGAGAGCGGCTGGCACCCTGAGTAACTGGGGCTGCCAAGCGGCCCCAGCCATCGATCAAGTTACCCCGGATATCCCGCCGCCTCGCGCTCCAACCACCCCGGTAGTTGCTTACGCCCTACCTTCTCCTGCCGCGCCTGCGCCAACCTTTCAAGCATGAACGCGCGTTTTTCAGGATCAGCCCCTGCCAGCGACAAGGCCAGGTCACGGTCCATCCAGCGGCGCATGCGCACATACAGCCACCAGTGAAAATACAGTCCCGTAACGGTGGTGACCACGACGATGAAGTAATCCATGGCTATTCTTGGTCTCACTTGAAAGGCCTTCGACACAGCCCGGCAGGCTGTACCCCGGCTGAATGAAAACAATTTTATTACGTTTGTACCGTGACAGCCGTCAATGTGCAGCGTCTAATGAGCACCTGACTTATGGAGACTTTACCCATGCGTAAATCCGCTTTGCTGGTGGCGACCTTTACCACCATGTCGCTGCTGCTGGGGGGCTGTGCCTCGAGCCTGACCGGTGACAGCTACTCCCGTGACGAAGCCCGCCGCGTGCAAACCGTGCGTATGGGCACCATCGAATCCCTGCGTCCGGTCAAGATCGAGGGCACCAAGACCCCGATTGGCGGCGGTGCTGGTGCCATCGTGGGCGGTGTAGCCGGCAGCGCCGTGGGCGGTGGCCGTGGCAGCATCGTGGCTGCCGTGATCGGTGCCGTGGCCGGTGGCTTGGCGGGTTCCGCAGCAGAAGAAGGCCTGACTCGTACCCAAGGTGTCGAAATTACCGTTCGTGAAGATGATGGCAGCATGCGCGCCTATGTGCAGGCCGTGCAGGAGAACGAAATCTTCCGTGTTGGCGACCGAGTGCGCATCATGACTGTAGACGGTACCAGTCGCGTTTCGCACTGACCGTAGTGCAGTAATAAAAACCCCGACATGGCTGCTGCCAGTCGGGGTTTTTCTTATGCTTCAGTCAAGTCAGGCAACGCTGGTTTTGCGGCTGGCCATCGCGGTGACAGCGTAGCCGATCACTGCGGCAAAGAACGAGCCAGTCAGAATACCCATGCGGTCCATGCCCGCGTAATCACTGCTACCCGGGGCGAAGGCGAGCGAGCCTACGAACAGGCTCATGGTGAAGCCAATGCCACAGAGTATCGCCACCCCCAGTATTTGCCCCCAACCAGCACCTGCAGGCAGCGAGGCCAGGCGCAGCTTGACCGCCACCCAGGTCAGGCCGAAAACCCCCACGGTCTTGCCCAGCAACAGGCCGACCGTGATGCCCATCGGCACTGGGTGGGTGAAGCTATCTACGGTCATGCCTGTCAGTGAAACGCCGGCATTGGCGAAGGCGAAAAGTGGCAGGATGGCATAGGCCACCCAAGGGTGCAGGGCGTGTTCCAGCGCCAGCAGAGGCGACGATTCAGCATGGCGTGTACGCAGCGGAATGCAAAAGGCCAGGGCGACACCGGCCAAGGTGGCATGCACACCACTCTTGAGTACGCAGACCCACAGGATCAGGCCAACGATCATGTAGGGTCCAAGCTTGACCACGCCAAGCCGGTTCATCGCCACCAGCACCACCAGACAGGCCGCAGCCAGCAGCAGTGACACACTCGACAGGGTGCCGGAGTAGAACAGGGCGATCACAATGATTGCACCCAGGTCGTCGATGATCGCCAGGGTCATCAGGAACAACTTCAGTGACACCGGTACGCGCTTGCCGAGCAGGGCCAGGACACCGAGGGCGAAGGCGATGTCGGTGGCGGTAGGGATTGCCCAGCCGGCCACGGCTGCGGGGTTGTCACGGTTGATGAACCAGTAGATCAGCGCTGGCACCACCATGCCGCCCACGGCTGCGGTGGCAGGCAGGATCACTTGTGAGGGCTTGGACAGGTGGCCGTCGACCACCTCGCGTTTGACTTCCAGGCCGATGAGCAGGAAGAACAGGGCCATCAGGCCGTCGTTGATCCACAGCAGCAATGGCTTGGCGATGTTCAGCGCGCCGATCTGGACGGCGACGGGTACGTCGAGCAAGCCGCTGTACAGGTAGGACAGTGGCGAGTTGTTGATGACCAGGGCCAGAACGGCGGCAGCGATCAGCAGCAGGCCGCTGGCGGCTTCCAGTTGGAAGAAACGGGTAAGCAGGCTACGCACGGGCTATAGGCCCTCCATGAGCAGTTTACGAAGGGTACGGGCGTACACCCTAGCCTGTGACGATGTTCCTTAAAACAAAAACCATATTCGTTTTTGTTATATGTTGTTGCCAGCAGGCCTTGGGGAAATCCGCCCCTGCGGGGAGACCACTGTTCCGTGCAGGAGCGGGGTCACCCGCGAAGAGGCCCTGTCATTCGATAAAGAATCAGAGGCCGAGCATATCCCGCGCCACCGCCTCGGCGATGCGAATGCCATCCACACCGGCTGACAGGATCCCGCCCGCATACCCGGCCCCTTCACCCGCCGGGAACAGCCCCTTGAGGTTCAGGCTCTGGTAATCCTCACCCCGGGTAATCCGCAGTGGCGACGAGGTGCGCGTCTCGATCCCGGTCAACACCGCATCATGCAGGTTATAGCCCTTGATCTGTCGGTCGAACGCTGGCAGTGCCTCACGGATCGCCTCGATGGCGAAGTCCGGCAGGCTCGGCGCCAGGTCGCCCAAGGTCACGCCCGGCTTGTAGGACGGCTCGACGCTGCCCAGAGCGGTGGAGGGGCGGCCGGCGACAAAGTCGCCCACCAGTTGCGCTGGGGCCTGGTAGTTGCTACCGCCCATTACATAGGCGTGCGCCTCCAGGCGCTCCTGCAGTTCGATACCGGCCAGCGGGCCACCCGGGTAGTCGCGCTCGGGATCGATGCCGACGACGATGCCGGAGTTGGCGTTGCGCTCGTTACGCGAATACTGGCTCATGCCGTTGGTGACGACTCGGCCTGGCTCGCTGGTGGCCGCGACCACGGTGCCACCCGGACACATGCAGAAGCTGTATACCGAGCGGCCGTTGCTGGCGTGGTAAACCAGCTTGTAGTCGGCGGCACCCAGTTTCGGGTGGCCGGCGTACTTACCCAGGCGCGCCTTGTCGATCAGCGTTTGCGGGTGCTCGATACGGAAGCCCACCGAGAACGGCTTGGCTTCCATGTAGACACCTTTGGCGTGCAACATGCGGAAGGTGTCACGGGCGCTGTGGCCCAGGGCCAATACCACATGGCGAGAGTGCAGTTGTTCGCCGCTTTCAAGCACGACACCGGTCAGTTGGCCACCTTCGATCAACAGGTCGGTGACCTTCTCCTGGAAGCGCACTTCGGCTCCCAGGGCGATCATGTCCTGGCGCATCTGTTCGACCATGCCGGTGAGGCGGAAGGTGCCGATGTGCGGCTTGTTGATGTACAGGATTTCGTCCGGCGCACCGGCCTTGACGAATTCTTCCAGCACTTTACGGCCGTGGTGTTGCGGGTCCTTGATCTGGCTGTAGAGCTTGCCGTCGGAGAAGGTGCCGGCGCCGCCTTCACCGAACTGCACGTTGGACTCAGGGTTGAGTACGCTTTTACGCCACAGACCCCAGGTGTCCTTGGTGCGCTGGCGAACTTCCTTGCCGCGTTCGAGGATGATCGGCTTGAAGCCCATCTGTGCCAGCAACAGGCCGGCAAAGATGCCGCACGGGCCGAAACCGACCACGATCGGGCGCTCCTGCAGGCCTGCCGGGGCCTGGCCGACGAACTTGTAGGTGACATCTGGCGCAGGGCCGATGTTGCGATCATCAGCGAACTTGCTGAGCAGCTCGGCCTCGTTGCTGGCTTCCAGGTCGATGGTGTAGATGAACAGCAGTTCGCTGTTCTTCTTGCGCGCATCGTAGCTGCGCTTGAACAGGTTGAAGCTGAGCAGTTGCTCGTCGCGGATGCCCAGGCGCTGGACGATGGCTTCGCGCAACGCTTCGTCAGGATGGTCCAGGGGCAGCTTCAGTTCGGTGATTCGTAGCATGGCAGGGTCCAGTATCCCGGCCATGGGCGGCCGGCGGCTTTACACAAACCGCCAAGTATAAGCTGTTCGCTGCCCCTACTGGCAGGATAAAAACGCCCGGTGATCAGTTGTCGCGTGCGCCGCCGTAGTAAGCACAGCCCTGCAAGGTCTTGCCGTCGATGCGCAGTTCGGCGCGCAGGTGGTGGATGGCGCCAGTGGCGATATCTGCACAGCGCTGCGGAGCGACCCACAGTTCCACGTGCTGGCCGTTGGCTTCGCTGGTCAGGGTCAAGCCACCACCGGGTACTTCTTCTTCCAGGAACGGCAAGGGTAGGGGGGGCTGGCCGATTCGCTCGATGACCATGCCCTTGCCGCTGGCCTTGATGTCCCAGTCCGGTTCATGGCCGTTGGCGCGCAGGGTCAGCTGCTTGAAGTTGGGGTCGTCGCAAGCGCGGGTGGAGGGTTCCAGGCGGTACAGGCGGCTGACCTCCAGCTGGCCGTCGTTGTCGGCCTGCTTGGCGCCAGTGAGGCGACCGCGCACGTCGGCGAACAACTTGGCGTTGGCGTCCTTGGCCAGGTTGGCGGCCTCCGGCAGGATGCCGGTGCCGGCGACGTCATTGATCACGAAGCGGCGTGCTTCGCTGCAGGGCTTGAACAACAGGCGGCCGCCATTGGCGCTCAGTTCGCCCTGCATGCGCGTGGTGCCGATGTTCGGGTCACGGGGCTGCTCAGCCAGTAACTGGCAGCCAGCGAACAGGGGCAGCAGGGCACTGAGCAGCAGGGTAGGGGTGAGGCGCATGGGGCGGGCTCCGGGGAATCTTTGCCAAAGAGCTGGCCACGATACACGTCCTGCAGGCAGAAAAAAGGGCCCGAAGGCCCTTTTTCATTCAACCCCCCAGGTACGCGTCGCGCACTTTCGGGTCGGTCAACAGTGCTTCCCCCGTACCCTGCATCACCACCCGACCGTTTTCCAGCACATAAGCCCGGTCAGCGATCTTCAGCGCCTGGTTGGCGTTCTGCTCCACCAGGAACACCGTCACGCCATCGCGGCGCAGCTGTTCGATGATGTCGAAGATCTGCTGGATGATGATCGGTGCCAGGCCCAGCGAGGGCTCGTCGAGCAGCAGCAGCTTGGGCTTGCTCATCAGTGCCCGGCCAATGGCGAGCATTTGCTGCTCGCCGCCGGACATGGTGCCGCCACGCTGCATGTAGCGCTCCTTCAGGCGCGGGAACAGTTGCAACACTTTGTCCAGTTGCTCCTGATAGTCGCCCTTGTCGGTGAAGAAACCACCCATTGCCAGGTTTTCCTCGACGGTCAGGCGGGCGAACACGCGGCGGCCTTCCGGCACGACGGCGATGCTTTTGCGCATGATGTGCGAGGACGGCTGGCCGACCAGTTCTTCACCCAGGTACTTGATGCTGCCACTGTGCGCCTGCGGCGAGCCGCACAGGGTCATGAGCAAGGTCGACTTGCCGGCACCGTTGGCGCCGATCAGGGTGACGATTTCGCCTTGGTTGATCTCCACGTTGACGCTGTGCAGCGCCTGGATCTTGCCATAGAAGGTGGAAACGTTTTCAAACTTCAGCATTTACGCTTCCCCCAGGTAGGCTTTGATCACATCAGGGTTATCGCGGATCTCTTCCGGCGTGCCGTGGGCCAGGGGGGTGCCCTGGTTGATGACCACGATATGGTCGGAGATGCTCATCACCAGCTTCATGTCGTGCTCGATCAGCAGCACGGTGACGCTGTGCGACTCACGCAAGTAGGCGATCAGGGCCTTGAGGTCTTCGGTTTCTTTCGGGTTCAGGCCTGCGGCTGGTTCGTCCAGCATGATGATGCGTGGCTGGGTCATCATGCAGCGGGCGATTTCCAGGCGGCGCTGCTGGCCGTAGGCAAGGGTGCCGGCGGTGCGGTTGGCGAACTCGGTGAGGTTGACCTTCTCCAGCCAGTACTGCGCACGCTCCAGGGCTTCCTTCTCGCTGCGGCGGAAACCCGGGGTCTTGAACAGGCCAGCGAAGAAGTTGGTGTTGAGGTGGCGGTGCTGGGCGATAAGCAGGTTTTCCAGCGCGGTCATTTCCTTGAACAGGCGCACGTTCTGGAAGGTTCGCACCACGCCCTTGCGCGCAATCTGGTGGCCGGCCAGGCCCTGGATCGGCTGGCCATCGAGCAGGATGGTGCCGCCGCTGGGCTTGTAAAAGCCGGTCAGGCAGTTGAACACGGTGGTCTTGCCGGCGCCG
The DNA here is from genome assembly GCF_043101865.1 of Pseudomonas sp. zjy_15. NCBI lineage: Bacteria > Pseudomonadati > Pseudomonadota > Gammaproteobacteria > Pseudomonadales > Pseudomonadaceae > Pseudomonas > Pseudomonas sp. zjy_15. The sequence continues at coordinate 21,482 of NZ_JBICII010000032.1, read as the reverse complement.
TTCGGGCCGATCAGCGCCACTACCTGTTTCTCCTTGACGGTCAGGCCCACGCCGTTGACCGCCAACAAGCCGCCAAAGCGCATGCTCAGGCCGCTGACTTGCAGAATTTCGCGGCTCATCGGGGCAGCTCCATCTGTGGACGTTGCATAGGCAGCAAGCCTTGCGGACGCCAGATCATCATCAACACCATCAGCGCACCGAACATCAGCATCCGGTATTCGCTGAACTCACGCATCAGCTCAGGCAGCAGGATCATCACGATGGCCGCGAGAATCACGCCCAGTTGTGAGCCCATGCCGCCAAGCACGACGATGGCGAGGATGATCGCCGACTCGATGAAGGTGAACGACTCCGGCGTCACCAAGCCTTGGCGCGCGGCGAAGAAGCTGCCGGCGAAACCGGCGAAGCAGGCACCCAGGGTGAATGCCGAGAGCTTGATCACGGTCGGGTTCAGGCCCAGTGCACGGCAGGCGATCTCATCTTCACGCAGTGCTTCCCAGGCACGACCGATCGGCATGCGCAGCAGGCGGTTGATCACGAACAAAGCCAGCAGGGCCAGCAGCAGGGCCACCAGGTACAGGAAGATGACCTTGTTGATCGAGTTGTATTGCAGCCCGAAGAACTCGTGGAAAGTCTGCATGCCCTCGGCTGCACGGCGTTCGAAAGTCAAGCCGAAGAGCTCCGGCTTGGGGATGTTGCTGATGCCGTTGGGGCCACCGGTCCAGTCGGTGAGGTTACGCAGGAACAGGCGGATGATCTCGCCGAAGCCGAGTGTCACGATCGCCAGGTAGTCACCGCGCAGGCGCAGCACCGGGAAGCCGAGCAGGAAGCCGAATGTGGCAGCCATCAGGCCGGCAATCGGCAGGCACACCCAGAAGCTCCAGCCCAGGTAGTGCGAGAGCATGGCATAGCTGTAGGCACCGACGGCATAGAAACCCACGTAGCCGAGGTCGAGCAGGCCTGCCAGGCCGACCACGATGTTCAGGCCCAGGCCCAGCAGCACGTAGATCAGGATCAGCGTGGCGATGTCGACCGCACCGCGAGAGCCGAAGAACGGCCATACCAGTGCCATCACGATCAACCCGATGATGACATAGCGCTGGGTCTTGGGCAGGGTGAGGTAGTTGCTGACTGCCGGGGGGATCAGCTTGCGATCCGAACGGCGGCCCATCACCGAACTCCACTGCTTGTCGAACAGCACGCGCAGGAACATCAGCACCGAACACACGGCGATGATGCTGATGGTGAACGAGCCCTGACTGTGCACGACCAGGCTGATGCCGTCGATGCTCAGTTTCAGGCCCAGCACCGGGAAGGCCACGGCCCAGACCAGCAAGGCGCTGAAGAACGCCTGTTTGAGATTTCTGTTCATACTTTTTCAACCTCCGGGCGGCCCAGGATGCCGGTCGGCCGGAACAGCAGGACAAGAACCAACAAGCCGAATGCCACCACGTCCTTGTACTGGTCACCGAATATGTCGGCGCCAAATGCTTCGGCTACACCCAGCACCAGCCCACCGAGCATGGCGCCCGGAATGCTGCCGATGCCCCCCAGTACCGCCGCGGTGAAGGCTTTCAGGCCCACCAGGAAGCCGGCGTTGGGGTTGATCACCCCGTACTGCATGCTCAGCAGCACGGCCGCCACGGCCGCCAGGGCGGCACCGATGACGAAGGTGAGGGCAATGATGTTGTTGGTGTTGATGCCCAGCAGGTTGGCCATCTTGATGTCCTCGGCACAGGCGCGGCAGGCGCGGCCCAGGCGGGAACGAGAGATGAACAGGGTGAGCAGTGTCATGGCCACCAGGGTGACGACGAACACCAGGATCTGCATGTAGCTGATCAGTACTTCTTCAGCACCGCCTGGCCCGAAGGAGAAACTCCCGGGGATCAGGTTGGGGATGGATTTATCCTTGGAGTCCTGCGAAAGCAAGACCGTGTTCTGCAGGAAAATCGACATGCCGATGGCGGAAATCAGCGGGATCAGACGGTTGCTGTTGCGCAGGGGGCGGTAGGCAACTCGTTCGATGCTGTAGCCATAGGCACTGGTGACGAAGATCGTCGCGACGAAGGCGACGGTCATCAGGATCGGCAGCGAATGGATACCCATCATGGCCAGACCCGCCAGGGCGATGAAGGCCACGTAGGAACCGATCATGTACACCTCGCCGTGGGCGAAGTTGATCATGCCAATGATGCCGTACACCATCGTGTAGCCGATGGCGATCAAGGCATAGGTGCTGCCGATGGTCAATCCATTAACCAGTTGTTGGAAGAAATGGTAGATCTCAGGCATTACAGCGCTCCTAAAAACCTGATTTGCATTTCACTGGCAGGGGTACGGCCAGGAAACCGCGGATGACGGTTTTAAGATTTTCAGGTGAGCCCGCCCCCGGATCGCGGGGATCGGGCCCATGAACCTCATAAAACGAAGCCCACTGCTCGCACAGTGGGCTCGTAGGTCAGCTATTAGTCACGCAGTTACTGAGGGGAGACTTCAGTCTTCGGCTTGCCGAAGTGCCATTCGTAGACCACGAACTTGAAGTCTTTCAGGTCGCCTTTCTTGTCGAACGACAGGTCGCCGGTCGGGGTCTTGAAGGTGCCTTCGTGGATGGCCTTGGCCACCTTCTCGGTATCATCGGAGCCGGCTTTCTTGATGCCTTGAGCGATCAGTTCGACGGCCGAGTAGGCAGGGAATACGAACGGGCCACTCGGGTCCTTGCCGTCAGCCTTGATGGCGTCGACGATCTTCTTGTTCTCCGGGTCTGCGTCGAACGACTTCGGCAGGGTGACCAGCAGGCCTTCGGAAGCGCCCTGGGCAATCTGCGAAATGGAGTCGTTACCCACGCCTTCCGGACCCATGAACTTGGCTTTCAGGCCTTTTTCCTGAGCCTGGCGCAGGATCAGACCCAGCTCTGGGTGGTAGCCGCCGTAGTAGACGAAGTCGACATTGTTCTGCTTGAGCTTCTGGATGATCGAGGAGAAGTCCTTGTCACCAGCGTTCAGGCCTTCGAATACGGCAACCTTGGTGCCTTTGCTTTCCAGGGTCTGCTTGACGGCGGTGGCGATGCCTTCACCGTACTGCTGCTTGTCGTGCAGGACGGCAACGACCTTCGGCTTGACGTGGTCGGCGATGTAGTTGCCGGCTGCCGGGCCCTGGGCGCTGTCCAGGCCGATGGTGCGGAAGATCAGCTGGTAACCACGGGCGGTGATTTCCGGGCTGGTGGCGGCGGGGGTGATCATGATCACGCCTTCGTCTTCGTAGATGTCGGACGCAGGTTGGGTGGAGCTGGAGCACAGGTGGCCGACGACGAACTTGACGCCATCGTTGACCACTTTGTTGGCGACTGCCACGGCCTGTTTAGGGTCGCACGCGTCGTCGTATTCCTTGGCTTCGAGCATCTTGCCATCGACGCCGCCCGCGGCGTTGATATCCTTGATGGCTTGCTTGGCGCCGATGAACTGCATGTCGCCGTACTGGGTCACAGGACCCGTCTTGGGACCGGCGATGCCGATCTTGATGGTATCGGCGGCAAACGAATGGCTGGCTACCCCGGCCAGAACCATTGCGGCGAACAGCTTGGAAATCTTGATCATAGTGCTCCACTCATTCTGTTGTAATTCTTATAGTCCTGGCGGCCAGGGCTACAGACCGGGCGGGATTCGCGGCGTGGCCATGCCAACGCGCAAGCCCACCTTCCCCCGGAACATGTCCCGGAACTGTACCGGTACAGTGTAGAGCGCTGTTCGAGCGCTTGAAAAGCGGTCGAAAAGTGCGTCTTTCCTGTGTTGTCGCTTGATCGACAGAAAGATACAGAAAGGCGCCATCAAACTGCCTGCATCTGCGACCCCGTCCCACAAACCCGGGGTCAATCGACCAAATTACATATTTGAAACCGGGTTTTTCTGCAAAAATGCCGGCCTTTTTATTGGCCGACTTTTGCGGATACCGCCCATGACTGATCAAACAAGCACCCTCTATGCCAAATTGCTTGGCGAGACGGCAATCATCGAGTGGAAAGCGCTGGAGCGTTTTTGGGCCAAGGGTGACCTGATTTGGGTCGACCCCAGCCTTGACCTGATCGCTGTTGCCGAGGCGATGGCCGAGAATCGCAGCGAGATCTTCGCCAAGTGGCGTAGTGATGGCACCGTTGGGCCGGTGTCGGCCGAGCAGGCATTGGACCTGCAAAGCCGCGAGCCAGAGATCTGGGCGGTGGTGGTGTCGCCGTTCATCGTGATCCAGGTGAAGTGCCAGGAATAAGCGTGATCTTTTTTGGTGCGCAAAAATACGCATCAGCGCCGTTTTGGTGATTGAAAGCAATCAGGATGGGTAGAGGGAAGTAACAATTCGGCGTGGCGGTAACAGTTTACGGGATGCGTAATGTGGCACCGTTGTGCCAGGCGCCACCGGGATCGTCGCCAATCTGGGAAATGTTCGAATCAGTCAGGAGTTTATCGATGAGCACTGCACGACCTTCGCTTGGATTCGCCGGCATCGGCCTGATGGGCCTGCCCATGTGCCGCCGCCTGCTGGCAGCGGGTTATCCATTGACGGTTTGGAACCGCAGCCCGGACAAGTGCGCCGCCTTGGTCGCTGCTGGCGCTCGCCTGGCCAACAGCCCGGCCGAATTGTGCCGTGACAGCGACATGGTGCTACTGTGCCTGGCCGACACGGCGGTGGTGCGTGAAGTGGTGTTCGGTGAGCAAGGCATTGCCCAAGGCGGGCGCAGCGGCCAGTTGCTGATCGATTTCTCTAGCCTGGAACCCACCGCCACCCGTGAAATGGCCGCCGAGCTGGCGGCACTGTGCGGCATGGCGTGGCTGGATGCACCTGTATCTGGCGGTACGCCCGGTGCCGAAGCTGGCACGCTGGCGATCATGGTTGGTGGTGAAGCGGCCGACCTGCAGCGTGCACGCCCGGTGCTGCAGGTGCTTGGTCAGCGCGTGACGCATATGGGGGCGGTAGGCGCGGGCCAGGTGACCAAGGCTTGCAACCAGATGATCGTCGCGTGCAATGCCCTGGTAATTGCAGAAGTGGTGGCACTGGCCGAACAGTCGGGCGTGGATGCGACGCTGATCGCTGAAGCGCTGGCCGGTGGTTTTGCCGATTCCAAGCCATTGCAGATTCTTGCGCCGCAAATGGCCGAGAGCCGCTTCGAGCCGATCAAGTGGCACGTACGCACGCTGCTCAAGGACCTCGATGGCGCGGTCAAGTTTTCCCGCGAGCAAGGCTCAGCAACGCCACTCAGTGGCCTTGCCGCGCAACTGATGCGGTTGCACGGTAGCCAGGGTTACCTGCAAAAAGATCCGGCGACCCTGGTAGAGCTGTACCGCAACAAGGAGTGATCCGGCCACTCTGGCGCTGCAACCGCTCCAGCAGAGGACGCAACTCGGCCAGCGGTACGGGGCGCCCCAACAGGTAGCCCTGCAGGTAGTCGCAACCATGGCTTTCGAGGAAAGCCTGCTGCTCGGCGGTTTCCACGCCCTCGCTGACTACCCGCAGGTGCAGGGTATGCGCCATGGCGATGATTGCCTGGACAATTTCGCGGTCTTTCTGGCTGCCCGGTACATCCTGCAGGAAGGTGCGGTCGATCTTCAGTACATCCAGCGGCAGGCGTTTGAGGTAGGCCAGTGACGAGTAGCCGGTACCAAAATCGTCGATCGAAAGTGCCACCCCCAAGGCCCGGACGCGTTTGAGCAGGCTGACCGTGCGCTGGATATCGCCCACCAGGGCGTTCTCGGTCACTTCCAGCTCCAGATGGCGCGGCGCAAGGCCGGCGTGGAGCAGCGCCTTTTCAACTTCGTTGGGCAGTTCGTCGTGGCTGAGGGTGACTGCCGAGCAATTGACCGTGACCTTGACTTCGCCGCAGCCGTGACGCTGCAAGCGGGCCAGGTCGGCACAGGCGTGGCGAAGCACCCACAGGTCCAGGTCGATGATCAGTCCGTTGGCTTCGGCAATGCCGACAAAACGGTCGGGCCCGAGCAGGCCGTGTTGAGGATGCTGCCAGCGTACCAGCGCTTCCAGTTTGGCCACTTGCCCACTGCGCAGGTCGAAGATCGGCTGGTAGTACACACGCAGCCCACGCTCTTCGAGCAGGGCCAGGCGCAGCTCTTCTTCCAGTTGCAAGGCGATCGACGCGCGGGCCTTCAGGCTGTCATTGAAGAAGTTCAGGCTGTTGCGCCCGTTGTCCTTGGATTGGTAGAGGGCCAGGTCGGCATGCTTGAGCAGCTCTTCGGCTGTGCCGCCATCGTCCGGGAAGATACTTACACCGATGCTGGTGGTCATGACCATGCGCCGCCCGCCCAGGTCGATGGGGTCTTTCATCCGTTGCATGATGCGCTGGGCCAGGTGGCGGGCTTCGTCGCGGCTGTTCAGGCTGGTGACCACACAGAATTCGTCGCCACCAAAGCGCGCAACCAGGTCGTGGCTGCGGGTAGCGGCCTTGATGTGGTTGGCGATCACCTTGAGCAGCTCGTCACCGGCGTCGTGGCCGAGGCTGTCGTTGATGCGCTTGAAATGGTCGATGTCGAGGAACATCACGGCCAGGCGGTTTTCACTGGCCTGATGTTCGACCAGGCGCTCGGCGAATACCTGGTTGAATCCACGGCGGTTGAGCAGGTTGGTCAGGGCGTCGTAGTGCGCCGCCTGCTGCAGCGAAGCGCGGGCCTGGTCCAGTTGGCTGAGCAGCACGCTGACCCGGCGCAGGTCGTGCTCCTTGCTTTGCAACTTCTTGTCGGCCAGTGCGGCGCTGATGCTGGCACCACTGATCAGCAGGGTGATGAAGCCGATGCCCAGTCCCAGTTGCAGGCTGTTGTCGCCAGACGGTAGGCGCAGTGCGGTATCGGCAGGGATGATCAGGGTCATGGCCGACATCGCGGTGAAATGAGTGGCGACGATGCCGCCGGCCATCAGCAGGCTGGCGCCGTACTTCATGGCCTGGTACAGGGTGCCGCTGCCATTGCGCAAGTAGCGGGCCAGGTACAGCGCGGTCAGGGCGGTAAGCAGGGCAATGGCGGCAGAGGCAAGTAGCAAGCCGGTCTGGTAGTACTGGCGGGCACCCGTTTCCATTGCGGCCATGCCGACAAAATGCATGAGGATGATGCCCAGGCCGATCAGCACTGCGCTCGGCACAAAGTGGTACGCGCGCATCTTGCTGCGTTCGAGGCTGTGCATGGCCAGCCAGGCCACGCACAATGCGATGAGCAGTGAAAGAATGGTCAGGGATACGTCGTAGTGCACTTCTACCGGGGCCCGAAAAGCCAGCATGCTGATGAAGTGCATGGCCCATATACCGCCTGCCAGGCAGCAGGCTCCCAGCATGTTCCATTGCCGGTGGGCGGTCGGGTCGTCGCTGTGGGACTGGCGCTCGGCCATGTCGAGGGTGGCTAGACAGGCCGCGCAAGCAACGAAATAGGCGAGCAGAACCAAGAACGGTTCATGACGGCAGTCGATGACGATGCGCCCGGTTGCGGGAAGATCGGCGAACAGTTGCAGCCCCAGCCATTCCATGGAATGCCTCTTGATCGAGTCTTCACTCGTCTGCGCTACAACCCTGTGCAGACTGTCCAGAGGCAGTATAGGAAGGAGTATTTAAGCCTTCCTGACTAATGGCACAATGATTTCTACGATTTGGTTATCACTGTAATCGCAGTCAGGAATATTGCTTGCCCGGTCAGAGCGGGCGTGCCCGCGAAGAATCCAGCACGGTGGCTGTCACCGACTGCGCCGGTGTTCGCGGGCCGCCCGCTCCCACAAGGGCAGCGGTGCCTGGTTTTTCTTAGCCAGCCACCAGCACGCGGATGGCTTCCAGCCGCAGGGCGGCCTTTTCCAGCATCGCCAGGCCATCTTCGCGCTGCTTGCGCAAGGCGTCGATTTCGCTGTCACGCACACTCGGGTTGACCGCTTGCAACGCTACCAGGCGCGCCAACTCTTCGTCGGCCTCGGCTGCCAGGCGGCGCTGGGCTTCGGCCACGCGCTCGACGTGGGTTGGCAGAATCTTCTCTTCACCGCCACTGATACGCTTGGCCAGCACATCGCGCTGGGCCTGGACGAACTTGTTGGCGCTGGCGCGCGGTACGCTCTCGAGCTGGTCATTGAGGGTTTCGAAGGCCACGCGTGACGCCAGGTCGTTGCCATTGGCATCGAGCAGGCAGCGCAGTGCCGCCGGTGGCAGGTAGCGGCCCAGTTGCAGGCTGCGGGGTGCCACTACCTCGCTGACGAACAGCAGTTCAAGCAGTACAGTGCCTGGTTTGAGCGCTTTGTTCTTGATCAACGCCACGGCGGTGTTGCCCATCGAGCCTGACAGCACCAGGTCCATGCCGCCCTGCACCATCGGGTGCTCCCAGGTGAGGAACTGCATGTCCTCGCGCGACAGCGCCTGGCCACGGTCGTAGGTGATGGTCACGCCTTCATCGTCGCCCAGCGGGAAGCTGGCATCGAGCATCTTCTCGCTCGGCTTGAGGATCAGGGCGTTCTCGGAATGGTCTTCGCTGTCGATGCCGAAGGCGTCGAACAGGGTTTCCATGTAGATCGGCAGGGCGAACTGGTCGTCCTGTTCGAGAATAGCCTCGACCAGCGCCTGACCTTCGCCGGCACCGCCGGAGTTGAGCTCCAGCAGGCGATCACGGCCAGTGTGCAGTTCGGCTTCCAGACGCTCGCGCTCGCCGCGGGCGTCGGCCACCAGGGTATCCCAGGCCTTGTTTTCGCCGCCTTCGAGCAGCGGCAGCAGGCGTGGGCCAAACTGGTGTTGCAGGGCATTACCGGTGGGGCAGGTGTTGAGGAAGGCGTTGAGGCCTTCGTGGTACCACTGGAACAGGCGCTCCTGCGGGCTGTCCTGCAGGTACGGGATGTGCAACTGGATAGTGTGCTTCTGGCCGATCCGGTCAAGGCGGCCGATGCGCTGTTCGAGCAGATCGGGGTGCGCTGGCAGGTCGAACATCACCAGGTGATGAGCGAACTGGAAGTTGCGGCCTTCGCTGCCGATTTCCGAGCAGATCAGTACCTGGGCACCGAACTCTTCATCGGCAAAGTAGGCAGCGGCGCGGTCGCGCTCGAGGATGCTCATGCCTTCATGGAACACCGAAGCCGGGATGCCGGAGCGCACGCGCAGGGCATCTTCCAGGTCCATGGCGGTTTCGGCGTGGGCGCAGATCACCAGCACTTTGGTGCGCTTGAGCATCTTCAGGGTGTCGATCAGCCAGTCGACACGCGGGTCGAAACGCCACCAGCGCTCGTCATCCGCAACGTCACCCTGGGCCTGGAAGGCAACTTCCGGGTACAGCTCGGCGTGCTCGCCGGCTGGCAGGTCGCGGTACTGCTCGGGCGTGGCCAGCGGATAGGCGTGCAACTGGCGCTCGGGGAAGCCCTGAATCGCCGCACGGGTATTACGGAACAATACGCGGCCGGTGCCGTGGCGATCCAGCAACTCGCGAATCAGCCGCGCGCTGGCCTGTGTGTCGCCGTCGCTGACCGCAGCCAGCAGGGCTTCGCCTTCGGCACCCAGGAAGCCCTGGATGGTGGCGTGGGCCTTGGGCGACAGACGGCCCTCGTCGAGCAGCTCCTGCACCGCCTCGGCTACCGGGCGGTAGTGCTCGCTCTCGGCGCGGAAAGCGGCCAGGTCGTGAAAACGGTTGGGGTCGAGCAGGCGCAGGCGGGCGAAGTGGCTGTCCTGGCCAAGCTGCTCTGGGGTGGCGGTGAGCAGCAGTACGCCCGGGATCACTTGGGCCAGTTGCTCGACCAGGCCGTACTCGGCGCTGACCTGGTCTTCGTGCCAGACCAGGTGGTGGGCTTCGTCGACTACCAACAGGTCCCAGCCTGCGGCAAACAGCGCGTCCTGGGCCCTTTCGTCGTCGACCAGCCACTCCAGGGCAACCAACGCCAGTTGGGCGTCCTCGAACGGATTGCTGGCGTCACTCTCGATGAAGCGCTCGGCGTCGAACAGCGCCACTTGCAGATTGAAGCGCCGGCGCATTTCCACCAGCCACTGGTGCTGGAGGTTTTCCGGTACCAGGATCAGTACGCGGCTGGCGCGACCCGACAGCAGCTGGCGGTGAATGACCAGGCCGGCTTCGATGGTTTTGCCCAGGCCCACTTCGTCGGCCAGCAGAACGCGCGGGGCGCTGCGGTCGGCGACTTCGCGGGCGATGTGCAGTTGGTGGGCAATGGGCTGTGCGCGGCAGCCGCCCAAACCCCACAGTGCCGACTGCATCTGCTTGCTGGTGTGCTGCAGGGTGTTGTAGCGCAGGCTGAACCACGACAGTGGGTCTATCTGCCCGGCGAACAGACGGTCGCTGGCCAAGCGGAACTGAATGAAGTTCGATAACTGGGTTTCGGGCAGGGTGCGAGGCTGGTTTTGCCCGTCCAGGCCGTGGTAGACCATCAGCCCGTCGATGTCCTCGACCTCGCGCACGGTCAACTTCCAGCCCTCGAAGTGGGTGATCTGGTCACCTGGCGAGAAGCGCACGCGGGTCAGCGGCGCGTTGCGCAGGGAATACTGGCGGGTGTCGCCAGTGGCCGGGTAGAGCACGGTCAACAGGCGGCCATCCTGCGCCAGGATGGTACCCAGGCCGAGCTCTGCTTCGCTGTCGCTGATCCAGCGTTGCCCCGGTTGATACTGCTGCGCCATACTGCCTGAACTCCCGCGGTGAAAAAGCCGATTATGTTAACGGATCGGCCGGTCAGACCAAAGTGCCGATAGCATCGAAAGGTACCGAAAGGCACAGTCTAGTCGTTTCATCGTTCTGCACAGCGCCGCCGACGAGGGCCCTGGATCAACATGTCTGCCAAGCAACGCTGGATCAGCGCTTCGATAGCCGTGGGCAGCCTGGTGCTGCTGAGCGCCTGCGAGCAGAAAGACTTTGAGACATTGCCCCCCATCCCGATGGAGCAGCTTGAGGTACTGGGCGTGCAGACGCCGATAAAGAGCGTGCACTTTCGGGATGTTGACGGCGAGGGGCTGCTGGTTCTGAGCCGCAGCGATGGCCAGGCCAGCGACCTGGAAAGCGGACAGGAAGTGGACAAGGTGGTGCTCAAGGCCACCTTGTACGGGCGCACGGCCGAGAACGACACCTTCAGGGCGCGTTGGCAGATCGAGCAGGAAACCACTTGCCCGGGGCTGGATCTGGACGTTGACTTCTATAATGACGTCAGTGATGTCAGTGACCTGAACAAGAATGGCGTGGCCGAGGTAACGTTGGCCAGCCATGCGTTCTGCGGCGGCGGTATCGACCCGCACGACATCGACATCGAGATGCGTGAAGGGCAGGCCAGTTACACCATTACCGGTCAGTCGCTGATCACCCCGGCGGGCGAGGAGCCGGTCGGTGGTGAGCGCGAGGACAGCGCCTCGCTGAAAGCCGCGCCGCAGGCAATACGCGATCATATGGCTGCGGTTTGGCAGCAGGTGTACAAGCGACCCTGGAGCGAGGCCAGCCCGCCAGGTGACGACTTCCCTGGTGACGAAGCCGAGTAAATGTTGTCCATGACATCAAGGTAAAGCTGCGCCTGCCGATACAGGGGGCATAGGAGAACGTCCATGCTGCCGCCGATCATTCCGCTCAGTGCCGCCCCGGTCACCTCGCAACAGGACCCGGTCAAGCCAACACCTGACATCAAGCCGGTGGTGCCGACGCAGCCTGCGTCCGGCGATAGTGCCATCGACCTCAAGCGCCAGCGCGATCCGCAGGAGCAGGTACTGTTGCTGCGCGATGAACAGCGCCGCCAGCAGCAACGCCGGCAAAAGGGCGAGCACGAGCGCTACGATGCCGTCCCGGGTGACGAGGTCAATGCCGACAACACCGTGCCGGTAGCGCCATTGATGGGCGAGCATGTACGCCAGGGACTGCTGGTGGACATCGAAGTCTGATACAGGGGCTGGTCAGCGCCTGCGCCTGGCTTCATCATGCAATTCTCTGTTGATCGTCGAGCCCACCCATGAGCCAAGACAACCTCATCGATTTCGATGCCGAACGTGCCAAGCGCGTCCACGACCTCAAGGAAAAGCGGCTGAACGAAATGCGCAACGCTTTCGAGCAGGCCCTGCCATTGAGTACCAGCAAGAAAAAGAAGCCCAAGGGCAAGCCGAAGAAGCGCTGAAACTTGACGCAGGTCAACCCTGCGCCCCCCTCGCGTGCCCGGCCCCGGGCACCATTGACGCTGATCAATTTTCCCCGCCTCCACATTGGTTAACTTGCACCCATCGGACAACGGCAAACGAATGGGGAGGCCAACATGTTCTTCGACAACGTGGTTATCGCCGGTGTGGTAACGGTCGGGTTGATGGTCGCCTTCTTTGCCGGTCTGGGCATTTTCATCTGGAAGGACTCGAACAAGCGCAAGCCGCGCTGACCTTCCGGGTACACGAGCACGCAAGGCATTTAGGGCGACTTCGGTCGCCCATTTTTTTTGCCTGCATTTTTTACTGCCTGAGCTGTCCCTTTCAGTGCAGGCCAATCGAATATACATGATTAGCTAGCTAATTAATCGTTTCCGCTTTATCCTGCTTATCATTGTCTATCTTTTCAGCAAGACTTTTCCCCGCAAGGTCCGCCTCGTGCCCATCACCTTTCAGGCCCTGTTCGCTCCCAGCAGCCTCGCCCTCAAGTTCGCCATCAAGACCCTGCTCGGTGGCGGCCTGGCGTTGTGGCTGGCGATGCGCTGGGGGCTTGAGCAACCCTCCTGGGCATTGATGACTGCTTTCATCGTCGCCCAGCCGCTATCGGGCATGGTGGTGCAGAAAGGCTTGGCGCGGTTGGCCGGCACGTTGGTAGGTACCGTCATGTCGGTGCTGTTCATCGGCCTGTTCGCCCAGACCCCCGGCCTGTTCCTGCTTACCTTGGCGCTGTGGCTGGCCCTGTGCACCGCCGCGTCCACCCAGTTGCGCAGCGCCTGGGCCTATGCCTTTGTACTGGCCGGCTATACCGCAGCGATCATTGCCTTGCCGGCCATCGATCACCCCCTGCAGGTATTCGACCAGGCCGTGGCTCGCTGTACCGAGATCTGCCTGGGTATTTTCTGTGCAACAGCCAGCAGTGCCTTGCTTTGGCCCATGCGGGTCGAGCAGCAACTGGGCGGGCAGGCGCGACAGGCCTGGCAGAACGGCCTGCAGGCCGCCAGAGCCATGCTGGGCGGAGAGGACGAGGCGCGCAAAGGCCTGCTGGAAAGCCTGGGGCGCATCGTTGCCATCGACAGCCAACGTGAGCATGCCTGGTTCGAGGGCAATCGCGGGCGCCAACGTGCTCGTGCCATTCGTGGCCTTAGCCAGAAACTGATGGTGCTGTTGCGTATTTCCCGTTCGGTGCGCCGCCAGTGGCGGCAACTGGAAGAGTGTGAGGTCGAGCACCTGACGCCCTGGTTGCAGGAAGTGCGCACGTTGCTGGACCAACCCGACCAGCCCAGCCTGTTGTTGCTGCGTCAGCGCATCTGGGATGCCGCACACGATGAGCAGATCAGTTCGGCTGAACACTTCTGCCTGGCGCGCATGGCCCTGCTGCTGGACTATGCCATGGCCGCCAGCCAGGCACTTGAGGATGTGGAGGCGGGCAGGGCACCCAAGGACGTGTCCCAGGGATTGGCTGCGCACCGAGACTGGTCGCTGGCCTTGCTGTTCGGCTCGCGCAGCGCGCTGGCCTTTTTGGTGATGAGTGGCTTCTGGCTGGCTACGGCCTGGCCTTCGGCCCCGGGTGGCCTGGTGCTTACCTGCGTGGTCTGCAGCCTGTTCGCCAGTCGCGAAAACGGCGCGCAGATCGGCCTGAGCTTCCTGCGCGGGATATTCCTGGCAATACCGGCTGCGTTTCTGGTCGGGCAGATCATGCTGCCGCAATGGAGCAGTTTCGCCATGCTCTGCCTGGGCATGGGCGTGCCGCTGTTTCTAGGTGCACTGGGCATGGCCCATCCGCGTACCGGGGCTACGGCCACTTCCTATTGCCTGCACTTCATTGTGCTGGTGTCGCCGCTCAACGCCATGCAGTTCGGCGTGGCGACCATGCTGAACAGTGCCCTGGCCATGCTGGTGGGGGTGTCGGCAGCGGTCATGGCCTTTCGCTTATTGGTGTTCCGCCACCCGGCCTGGCTGGGCCGGCGCTTGCGTGCTGCAACCCAGAACGACTTGGTGCGCCTGACTCGGCGCGACCTGCGCGGGGCTGACAGCTGGTTTGGCGGGCGCATGGCCGACCGGCTGATGCAACTGGCGCGGCATGCCAGTGAATTACCGGAAGGCGAACGCAAACGCTGGGATGACGGCCTGCACGGGCTGGATATCGGCGACGAACTGGTGCACCTGCGCATGTGCCTGGCGGTCGCCCAGGCCCCCCTGGGGCGGGCCGAGCGCGAGTACCTGCAACAATTGGAAGCAGTGCTGGCCAATGGGCCTGCTGCCGGGCGAGGGCAGCGGTTGGATGCTGCCAGTGAGCAGTTCATTGCTGCCTTGCGTCGGCTGCCTGCCAGCGACCCGCTTCGGCTGGCCGAGGGGGCGGTGCTGCAATTACAGAAAAGCTGGGGCAAATGGTGCCGCTGGCAGGAGGACACCCATGGGCTTGCGTGAGTGGGAAGTGGGCGGTGTGCTGCTCAGCCCGTTTCTGCTTTATGTGTTGTTGGCGCTGCTGCTCACCGGCCTGCTGCGCCTGGTGGTGCATGCCACACCGTTGGGGCGTTGGATCTGGCATGAGGCGCTGTTCGACGCGGCGCTGTTCGTTTGTGTGTTGTTCCTGGTGGTACGCCTGCTGGGAACTTTATAAAGGAGTGTTTCGATGCGTGCGGCCGTACGTACTCTGGTGACCCTGTGTGTGGTGGCCCTGGCCGTGTTGGCCGGCTACCAGCTGTGGCAGTACTACATGCTCACCCCGTGGACGCGCGATGCCCGTGTACGCGCCGATGTGGTGGTGATTGCGCCTGATGTGTCTGGCTGGGTGCGCGAACTCAAGGTCCATGACAACCAGCAGGTCAAGGCTGGCGACCTGTTGATGAGTATCGACCGCGAGCGTTTCCAGGCCGCCTTCGACCAGGCCAGTGCGGTGACCGAGACCCGCGCCCAGCAACTGCGCTTGCGCGAGCGTGAAGCGGCCCGGCGTACTGCCCTAGGGCCAGAGGCGATCAGTGCCGAGTTGCGTGAAAACGCCCAGATCAATGCCGCCATTGCGCGCGGCGAGTTGCATGAGGCCGAGGCGCAGTTGCAGGTGGCCAAGATCAACCTGGCGCGCAGTGAAGTGCGGGCACCGCGCAGCGGGCATATCACCAATCTGCGTCTGGCTGAAGGCAATTATGTGAACACCGGGGAATCGGTGATGGCACTGGTGGATGATTCGACGTTCTACATCCAGGCCTATTTCGAAGAAACCAAGCTGCCGCGCATTCGCGTTGGGGACACCGTGAAAGTCTGGCTGATGGGGGCGGGTGAACCGATGCAGGGGCACGTGGAGAGCATCAGCCGCGGCATTACCGATCGCAACAGCAATCCGGACAGCCAATTGCTGCCGGAGGTAGAACCGACTTTCAACTGGGTGCGACTGGCCCAGCGCATACCGGTGAGGATTCGCCTGGACCAAGTGCCGGAAGGGCTGACCTTGAGTGCGGGGATGACGGCGAGTGTGCAGGTGCACGAGGGCGGCGACCCGCAGTGATGGTGCTGCCTCGTCAGGCAGAAATGTAACTTTCGAAGCGGTAAGCCTGTGCGTGTGGTGAAGGCAGTGCAGCTTTAATTCGCCGACGACCGTCAGGCCAAGCCGGCATTGACTGTCGGGCAAACACGAAAAAACTTGGCGAGCGGCCCGCCAGTTGCGTTAGGCTGCCGTTGTGAGTTGCCCGACAGAGGCAACCCTTCTCCTGCCAGGCGTGCGTATCTTCCGATTTCATTGCGAGGTTACGTCATGGCCATCACTTCCCAGGATATCTGCAACGCCGCCGATCAGCTAAAGGGCTTTGTCGGTTTTCACGGCAAGCGCGGTGTTCATATCGTGCGTTTCTCCGAGGACGCGTTCGGCATGGACGTGGCCGACGCCAGTATCACCCCCTGCAGCGAGTTTGTCTGGCGGCCCGAGCAAGGGCAGCGCATGGCGCTGTGCCGCGAACGACTGTCGCTGTTGCTGGATCAGCATGTGGATGACCGCTTGAACATTGGTGAACCGCTGCGCACCTATCTGCGTCGGTGTGACCTGCCCGAGATCGTGGCGCAGCGCAGCCTGCAGCAGCGCACCCAGTCTGTTTAGGAGCAGTACCAGGCCGCGTCTACAAGGGCTGTGCAGTGCTTTGGGATGTTTGGTGCAGCAACGCCGCCAACCCGGCGCTGTCCAGGGGTCTGCTCAGGTAATAGCCTTGCACTTCATGGCAGCGGTCCTTTTCCAGCGCCTTGAGTTGATGTTCGCTTTCCACGCCTTCGGCTGTCACTGTCAGCCCCATCGCCTCACCCAGGTTGATGATGGCCTGGACCACAGCGCGGTCGCTGCCGCCGTTGTTCAGGCCGCTGATGAAGCGCTTGTCGATCTTGATGCTGTCGAACGGGTAGGTACGCAGGTAGCCCAACGACGAATAGCCGGTGCCGAAATCGTCCATGTTCAGACGCACGCCAAGCTCCTTGAGCGACAGCATGGTACCTAGCGCACCCTCGATGTCGTTGAGCATCACGTTCTCGGTAATCTCCAGCTCCAACCGTTGGGCGGGGAAGGCGGTGTCCAGCAAGGTTTCGCGCACGTCGGCTACCACATCGCTGCGCAAGAACTGCGCAGGCGACAGGTTGACCGAAACCAGTACGTCGGCCGGCCAGTCATGAGCCGTGCGGCAAGCTTCGCGCAGCACCCAGCGGCCTAGCGCAACAATGATGTCGCTCTGCTCAGCCAACGGGATGAAGGTGTCCGGCCCCAGCAAGCCTTCCTGGGGGTGCTGCCAGCGCACCAAGGCCTCGACCGCGACGATACGCAGGTCGTCGAGGCGGTAGCGCGGCTGGTAATGCAACTCGAACTCCTCATTGCGCAGGGCCCGGCGCAGGTCGTTCTCCAACTGACGGCGATACTGGATCTGCTGATTCATTTCGGCAACGAAGTAGCGCCATGTGTTCTTTCCATCGGCCTTGGCCTGGTACAGGGCGATGTCGGCACAGCGGATCAGCTCACCGGCATCGAAGCCCTGGTTGCGCGTCTGGGCAACACCAATGCTGGCACCAATGTGCAGAGGCTGGCTGTCGAAAACGATGGGTTGCTGCAGCAGACCGATCAGGCGCGCACAGAAGCGGTCGATTTCGCTGCTGTTGTCCATGCCGCTGAGTACCAGGATGAACTCGTCGCCGCCCAGACGCGCGACCAGATCGCCGTCGCGGGTGGTGTCGCGCAGGCGCGTTGCCACTTCTTGCAGCACGGCATCTCCGGCGGCATGACCGAGCGAGTCGTTGATCGGCTTGAAGTTGTCCAGGTCCAGCAGCAACAAGGTCAGCGGCGGCGAGTCACTGCCGCGCAACAAGGCCTGCTCCAGGTGCCTGGCGAGCTTGTTGCGGTTGGCCAGCCCGGTCAGTGGGTCGTGCTGCGAAAGGTGCTGGATGCGCGCGTGGGCGTCGACTTCGTCGGTAATATCGCTGGCGGTACCCCGAAAACCGATGGCCTTGCCATCGCGCCAGATAGCGCGGGCGGATATCCGGCAGTAGCGGTTCTGGCCATTCTGGTCGCGGTAAGTGCAGCGCAGGTTGGCCAATTGCTGTGGGTCGGCGGTAGCCAGAGCGTCCAGCCAAGGTGACAGCGGCGTGGTATCGCAGGCCAGCAACTGGTTGAGCGGGTGGCCCAGCCAGCCGTCCACCAGGTAACCGGTGACGGTGGTGAAGCGTTGCGACAGGTAGGTCAGGCGTTGTTGCCGGTCGGTTTCCCAGATCCAGTCGGATGCCGACTCGGCCACCGCGCGGAAACGTTGCTCGCTGGCCTCCAGGGCCTGGTTGCTTTGTTGCAGATGCACGAGCGTGAGGCCGACTGCCCGGGAGCTGCGCAAGGCATGGCGGAACAGGTAAAGCATCACCAGTCCAAGTATCAGTAGTGCGCACAATAGTGCTGGCAACACAGCCCACAGCATCTGACGCCCCGGCAGCGGGCTGTTCCAGGTCAGATGGTAGCCGGTGTCGCCCAGGTCGATACGCAGGTGGCTGTGATTCTGGCTATCCTCCTTTTCCACGTGCATGCCGGTCAGGCCGGCGCCGTTGCCCAACTGTGCCAGTTTGCTTTCGGTGAGCTGGTCGATGAACAGCATTACCGGCGCCTGGCTCACTTCGCTGTCGGTAACCTCCCTGTCCGGGCGCACGGCTGCTGCACTGAGTGCGGCCGGCCAGCCATTGAACAGCACGAAACGGGTGACCTGCTCGCGTGAAATTGCTGCTGCGCGGGCCTGTTCGATGATCGGCTGTAGCGGTGTGTCTATAAAGGTGTTGGCACCTGCCTGGCTGGGCTGGCCTTTGAACAAGGCATAGGTGGTGCGGTCGTTTTCCACGACGAACACCCCTTCGTAGCCGCTGGCGCTGTACAGCGACTCGCCTACGTTCTTTTCCTCGTAGGCCCATTGCCAGTCGGCTTGGCCCGCCAGGTGCTCGAAGGCTGCATCCCATACGGCATAGCTGGACAGAAACTGGCGTGAGGCGAGCAGCCGTTGTTCCAGCGCCTGGTTCGCATGGAAGGCGCTACGTTGGCGCTCCTGTCGGTCGAGTGTGCTAGCGATATTGAACAGCGCGCCGAGAATGACCAGGCAAGCCAGACCGAACACTGCGCTGAAACCGGCAATGAGGTGGCGCACCTGAAAGCGCGGTGTGGGGCTAGCGGGTGAAAGCTTGGCGGTCCTGGCCATGCGCGAGCGGCTCCTTCAGGCAACCTCCCGCCAGGCAGTCAGGAAGGAGGTTCAATCAGGATAGGCCAGCCTGAGCGTGGCAGCTTGACCGCGGGCAAAATTGACCTGATCGCGGCCAGCGTGCTTGGCGAGGTATAGCGCCTTGTCCGCCTGTTCGAGCCAATGTTCAGGGGACTCGAGGTCGGCCTCGAAGGGCGACAGGCCGATACTCAGGCTTATGCGCAGGTGCGGTAGCTGCGGGTTGCGGTAGCTGGAAACCCGTTCGCGCAGGCGCTCCATTGCTTGGCAGGCCTGAGCTTGGCTGGTCTCGGGCAGGATCACACAGAACTCGTCGCCGCCGTAACGTCCGGCCTGGTCGCCCTCGCGCAGGCTTCGCCGCAGCTCAGCGCTGAGCTGGCGCAGTACACAGTCGCCGACCACATGGCCAAAGGTGTCGTTGATGGTCTTGAAGTGATCGATGTCGATCAGGGCAATCACCGCGTGCCCCTGTTGCTGCTTGCAAGCCTGGAACTTCAGCAGCAGCAGGTCCTTCCAGGCGCCGTGGTTGAACAGGCCGGTCAGGCTGTCGGTGAGGCTCAGGGCACTCAGCCGGCGCTTGTGGTCGCCCAGCTTGATCGCAAGCTGGTAGCACACCCAGCCCAAGGCCAGCGGGTACAGCGCCAGCATTGGCAGGCACGCATAGACTTGCTGGGGCGTGGCGATCAATTGCAAGCCAGGGCCAAGCAGCAGGAGGGCGGCGAGCATGCCGGCCAGTTGCGCCAGCATCCCGCGAAAGACCATGCGCTTGCCGCCGGCGGCGACGTTGTTCATCGTCATCATCGACAGCACGGTCACGCTGGGCAGCGGGTTGAAGTGCATGGCGGCGGTCCAGAACCCGCCCATCAGCGAGTCCAGCAGGAGGTTGCGCTGTTCCGCCTGGTAAGGCGTTGTCGAGCGGGAAGCCCACAGGTAGGCCGCGTGCGGCCACAGCAAACCATTGAACAGTACCAGCAGCCATGTCCAGAAGGGTGGCGACAGCGGCGCAATGGCCGCCATGACCGTGAACAGGCCGATTCCCAGGCCGATGACACGCGGCAGGTAGATGCGCTTGACGAATGAAAGCCCTTTGCCGTTGCGGTTGTCCATAATGCTTATCTTCTTTTGCCGATGTACCGTTCATCGCATAATTCGCTTGAATATTGTTGAACAGTGCTTCATTGGCGAGTAATGACCTTACAAGCCAATTCACGGTTGATTCGATCAAAGTGGGGGCAGTTGACGGTTCCTTGTAATGTTGGCCAACCCGGCTCAGATGGAGACGGGGTAGCCAGGACTCGCCGCATGGCGGGCGGAACTGGTGTGTAGCCCCTGGCCCGTGAGTTAGCAAGGCCAGGGGGAATGAACTCACCGTAGCGGCACGCTGAGTATCATTTGTGCTCGTGCCTGCTGCGCGCGGACAGGGCCTGGTCGTCATCCAGAAGTCGCGAGGGTGGTTTACCGCTGTCACTGCGCACTTGTGCATGGCTGATCAGGGCGAAGATGAAACTGCCGCCTATGATGTTGCCCGCCAGCGTCGGCAATGCAAATTCCAGCCAGAAGCGGCGCCAGGTTTCGTCGCCAGCCCACACCAGGTAGGACACTTCGACTGACCCCACCACTATATGAGTGAAATCGCCAAGGGCCATCAGGTAGGTGATCATCAGAATGATCCAGATCTTGGCGTGCTCCATTGACGGAATCATCCAGACCATGGTGGCAATCATCCAGCCCGATATGATGCCCTTGGCGAACATCTGGCTGACGTCGTTCTTCATTACCTTGCGGCCGACCTCCAGGAATGCCACATCGGTCTTGCTGTCGAAGATCGGCAGTTCCAGCATCACCCAGGCTATCAGCAGAGTACCTGCCAGGTTGCCAAGCAACACCACGCCCCAGAGACGTAGCAGTCGTCCAAAGTTGGCCAGCGTAGGGGCGGTCATGACGGGCAGCACCGCGGTGATCGTATTTTCGGTGAACAGTTGCTGGCGGGCCAGTATCACGGCAAGAAAGCCCGCGCTATAGCCGATGCTGGCGATCACGTGGGCACCGTCGCCTTCCGGCAGGCGGGCGTAGAATAGCCCCATGGCCATCAACGACAACCCCATGGACAGGCCGGCGGCCAGTGCCGACCACCACAACGCGGCAAGTGTACGTTCCAGCTCCTGATCGCCCTGGTAGCGAATGATTTCATGCAGCAGTGCCGCCCGCGGCGGTTGGCTGTGGCTGACCTCCTGCTCTTCATCTGCAGAGAGACCGGGGGTTTTCTCGCTTTGCCCATTGCTCATGGCCGCTACGCTCCGTGGTGTGTTTCTTTACAGATCCACTGCGCTTTCATTAGTTGCCAGGTAGCGGCAAAAGGTTGTTGGAAAAGTTTTTCAGAACAAGGTGTTGACTCTGATTTCAAAGCGCGTATTATTCGCCTCCTCGCAGCGATGAACGCTTCGGGGCAAGCAGTAAGTTGTTGAAGTTGTTAGCTTTCGAAAGAAAGTGGTAGTAAAAACTTCAAAACAAACGCTTGACAGGTTCTGAGGAAAGCGTAGAATGCGCGCCTCGGTTGAGACGAAAAGCTCTTAACCAAACGCTCTTTAACAAATCGAATCAAGCAATTCGTGTGGGTGCTTGTGAGTACGGACTGATAGTCAAAAAGATTATCAGCATCACAAGTG